>QGUS01000172.1 GCA_003242515.1 Actinomycetota bacterium | reverse complement strand
TGACTTCAATTCCTTTCCGGAAGTCTCGTGCGAACAGTTTCCGATTGCGGCCTTCCGGGTTGTGCCCGCGTTGTTCACGAGGACCCAGCCGGGCGCGCCGGCCGCCCCGGCCGCGGCGGCGACCGCGGCGACGCCCTCGTCGGTGGTCAGGTCCACCTGGACCGGGGCGACGTCCTCCAGCTCGGCGAGCTTGGGTGACAGGTCTACGGCGACCACCTTCAGGTGGTTGTTCTTCAGGGTCTCCACGATGGCCTGGCCGATGCCGCCAGCCGCGCCGGTGACGACGACGGACCCGATCACGGTAGCGCCTTCCCGATGTGGCCGGGGCCGATCCTCACGACCTCCCCGGTGACCTTCCCGTTCTCCGCGAGCTGAAGGGCGAGGGCCTCCGCCTCCTCGCGGGTCCCGGTCTCGCCGTCCCAGGCCACCACGTTGGCGGTCCACCCCTTCCGCCACCCCTCGAGGGCGAGGGTGCGGGCCGCCGACAGGATCCCCGTGGCGAGCATGGCGTTGCCCGGGCCCCGCCGCCCCAGCAGGTCGTCGGAGTTGACCACGAAGACGACGGACCGTTCCCCGGACGCCGCCTCGCGGGCGAAGCGGAACGCCCGCTCCATCTCGGCGGCGACCTCTTCCCAGGAGTCGCCGACCTCGGCTGCCCAGAACACCGTCACGGCGCCACCGCCTTTCCCTCCTCGATCATCTTCTCGACGCTTCCCTCGTCCAGCCCGGCCTCCAGCAGGACCTGTCTGGTGTGCTGCCCGAGCACGGGCGGGGGGCCGGCGCTGCGGGCCGGATGATGGTCGACCTGGATGGGCGACCCCGTCGCCTTCACCTTCCCGGCGACCGGGTGGTCGTACTCGACGAGCATCCCGTTGTGGACGGCCTGGGGGTCCGAGAAGGCCTCGGGGATGGTGAGGACCCGTCCCGCGGGGAGCCCCGCGTCCTGGAGCAGCCCCAGCCAGTGGTCGACCCCGGCGGTGCGGAAGACGGAGTGGAGGTCGGCCACGAGCCGGTCGCGGTGGGCCATCCGGTCCTCGTTGGTGGGGTAGGCCCCGGCCAGATCGGGCCGGCCGATCGTGTCGCAGAGGATGGCGAAGTGGCGGTCGGCGACGATGGCCAGGGTGAAGTGGCCGTCGGCCGCCTCGAACACCTGGTTGGGGGCGAGGAAGGGGCTGGCCGTGCCGGTGCGCTCGGGCTGGTCGCCGGTGGCGAACGCGAGGGCGTTCCACCCGGCCTGGACGGCCATCAGGCCGTCGCGCAGGGAGATGTCGATCCTGCGCCAGCGGCGCGGCTTCTCGGCGAGGGCCGCGGCCACGGCCAGGGCGGTGTTGGTCCCGGCCACGTAGTCCCCGATGGTGGTGGCGGTCTTCTGCGGGGGGTCGTCCGGCGAGCCGGTGATCGAGATCATCCCGGACTCGCCCTGGAAGACGACGTCGACGCCCGCCCGCTCCGCGTAGGGGCCGGTGGCGCCGAAAGCGTTCACCGTGGCGTAGATGAGGGTCGGGTTCAGCGCCCGGCAGCGGTCCGGGCCCAGGCCCATCCGGTCCATCGCCCCGTGGCGGAGGTTGTTCACCACGGCGTCCGCCTTGCGGACCAGCGAGTCGAGCACCCGCTTCGCCCTCCAGTCCTTCGGGTCGATGGCGACCGACTCCTTGCCGCGGTTGGCGGCCATGAAGAAGAGCGACTCGCCCTCCTGGAACGGGCCGAAGCCGCGGGAGAGGTCGCCGTCCAGCGGCTCTACCTTGATCACCCTCGCCCCGAGGTCGGCGAGCAGCATCGTGGCGTAGGGCGCCGCGATCAGGTTGCCGAGCTCGAGGACGACGCTCCCGCGCAGGGGTCCGTCAGACACGCTCCAGCACCACCGCGATCCCCTGGCCCACGCCGATGCACATCGTGGCCAGCCCGTAGCGGCCGCCGCTGCGTCGTAGCTCGTGGGCGAGCGTCACCACCAGGCGGGCCCCCGACGCCCCGAGGGGGTGGCCGAGGGCGATGGCGCCGCCGTTCGGGTTGACCCGGGCCTCGTCGGCCTCCAGCAGCCGCACCGTCGCCACGCTCTGGGCAGCGAAGGCCTCGTTGATCTCGATCACGTCCATGTCGCCGATCCCCAGCCCGGCGCGGGCCAGCGCCTTCTGCGAGGCCGGGACGGTCCCGATGCCCATCACGTCGGGATGGACCCCGGCGGCGCCTGACGAGACGATGCGGGCGATGGGGGTGAGGCCGTGGCGCTCCAGGCCCTCTCCGGTGGCGAGGATCAGGCCGGCGGCGCCGTCGTTCATGGGGGAGGAGTTGCCGGCCGTCACGGTCCCGCCCTGCTTGAACACGGGCGGCAGCGCCGCGAGCTTCTCCAGGGAGGTGTCGGCTCGGGGCCCGTCGTCTATCGTGATGGTCCTCGTCTCCTTGCGCCGGGCGTCGACCGGGGCGTCGATGGGCTCGATCTCGTCGTCGAGACGGCCCGCCTCCCGGGCCGCAATGGCCTTCTGGTGGCTGGACAGGGCGAAACGGTCCTGGTCTTCCCGGGAGATCCCGTGACGCTCGGCGACCACCTCGGCGGTCATGCCCAGGGTGATCGGCGGGTAGAGCCGCTCCATCTCCGGGTTCACCAGACGCCAGCCGAGGACGGTGTTGACCATCTGGGCGGCGCCGGTGGGGAAGGCCTTCTCCGGTTTCGGGACGACATAGGGGGCGCGGGACATCGACTCCGACCCGCCGGCGATCATCACGTCGCCCCACCCCGCGGCGAGGGAGTGGGCGGCGGAGACCACCGCCTGCATGCCGGAGCCGCAGAGGCGGTTCACCGTGACGCCGGCCACCTCGACGGGGAGACCGGCCAGCAGTGCGGCCATGCGACCCACGTTGCGGTTGTCCTCGCCGGCCTGGTTGGCGGCGCCCCACTGGACGTCCTCGATCGCGGCGGGGTCCAGGGAGGGGTTGCGGGCGAGGAGCCGCCTGATGACATGGGCGGCGAGGTCGTCGGGGCGGACGAAGGCGAGCTGGCCGCCGATCTTCCCCATCGGGGTGCGGCATCCGTCGACGACGTAGACGTCGGTCATTTCGTGCCGGAGGGTAACCGTCCGCATGACCCGTGCCCGAGAAGGGTGCGAGGCACGGAGCACGAGGTACGGTTCGGGTATGCCCGACCAGCTCTTCTTCACCGAGTCAGAGGACGCCAACCGTCTCCTGGCATGCGACGGGTTGGCCCTGATGATCGGGATGCTCCTCGACCAGCAGTTCCCGATGGAGCGGGCCTTCTACGGCCCCTACCTGCTCGCCGAGCGCATCGGTGGCGAGCTCGACGCCGCCCGGATCGCGGCCATGGACCCGGGCGAGCTGGAGTCGGTCTTCAAGGGCCCGCCGGCCATCCACCGGTTCCCCGGCTCGATGGCGCAACGAACCCAGGAGATGTGCCGGGTGATCGCCGACGAGTACGACAACCGGGCCGAGAACGTCTGGGAGACGGCGTCCGACGCTACCGAGCTGCTGAGTCGGCTCAAGGCTCTCCCCGGCTGGGGCGAGGCCAAGGCGAGGATCTTCGTCGGGGTGCTGGGGAAGCGCCTCGGGGTGGCCCCCGCCGGGTGGGAGGAGAAGGCCGCCGACTGGCCGAGCATCGCCGACGTGGCCACCTTCGACGACGTCGCCGTCCTGCGCGAGCAGAAGAAGGCGATGAAGCAGAAAAAATAGGCCCCATCTGGGTCGAAAGACCTAAACCCCGCCCCGGAACGCGCCGATACGCAATCTTGCCGGCTCCTCTGGGAGCCCCGAGGAGGACCGCGCAGGGTGGACAGAATGCATCTCTCAGGCCAGCTTTCCGATTGGAGCATCAACGACCTGCTCCAGATCATGCAGGTCACCAAGAAGACGGGGTCGCTCGACATCGAGGGCGCCCGTCGAGGTCGGATCCACTTCGTCGACGGCGCCGTCACCGGCGCCGAGCTCACCGGGTCCCGTGGCACCTACAAGGGCGAGGACCGCGGCACGATCGCCGACATCCTCTACGTCCTGTCCACGCTGGACTCCGGTTCCTTCTCCGTCGGGCCCGCCGACGGCCCCCAGACCGGCGGGCTGTCGGTGGAGGAGGTCCTCTCCGACCTCGACGCCCTGAAGCACCTCGAGGGCGAGGTCGTCGATGCCGGGCTCTTCGAGGCCGCGGGCATCCGCATGCGCAGGGAGATCGACCAGCCCCTCACCATCAGCCCCGAGGACTGGCACGCCTTCGCCACGCTCTTCCAGCCGTTCACCTTCAGCGCCCTCGAGGCCCAGGTGGGCCGCGGCGGCGCCGTCCGGCTGATCCACACCCTGAACCGGCTGGGGATCGCCGAGCCGGTCGACCACCTCGACGACGAGGCCTCGCTGCTCGGCAGTGTCGCCGGTGCCGTCGCCGGGGACACGGCGTGGCTGGAGCGGGCCGCCGCGGAGACGGCCAGCCAGGCGGTCGAGCCCGTCCGTGAGCCCGAGCCCGTGCGCGAGCCGGAGCCGGTGGCGG
>QGUS01000171.1 GCA_003242515.1 Actinomycetota bacterium | reverse complement strand
GTAGCCGAGGGTGGCGTGGTTGGTGACCAGGAGTCGCGATCCCTCCGGGACCCCGCCGACCAGCCCTTCGATCTCGGCGTGGACCGACTCCATGAGGGCCCCATAGGCCTCCGCACGCTCCATCCAGCCCTTGCCCGGGTCGACTTCCTCCAGAGCGGCCGCCACGAGACGGGCGGCGTCGGCGACGCGGAGAGGGTCCATCCAGAAGTGCGGGTCGAGGTCGCCAGGGTCGTGGCCGTCGTCCTCGTGGTCGTGCTCGACCGGGATGGGGTCGAGCGCCGGGGCGACCTCGAGGACGGAGACGCCGTCGGAGACGAGTCCGGAGAGGACGCGCAGCAGGCCCTCCTCGAGGCCGAGGCCGTTGGCCACGACCAGGTCGGCGCGGGCCATGCGGGCCGCCTGCTCGGAGGACGCCTGGAACTCGTGGGGATCGGCGCCGGCCGGGATGAGCACCTCGACGGTCGCCTCGTCGCCGGCGACCGCCGAGACGACGTCGCCGAGGATGTTGGTGGTGACGACGATGCGCGGCTGCCCGCCCTCCCCTCCGCCGCAGGCGGCGAGCAGGGCGGCGAGGATCACCGCGACGGCCGTTGCCTTCCTCATCCCGTTACCTATAATGAGAATCGTTCTCAGATCGAGGTTATCACGCCCGTGAGCGTCTCCAGCCACCACCGGCAGGTCGAGAGCCGGCTCGCCGATTCCGGGGTCCGTTACACCCCCGGCCGCAGGGCGGTGGTCGACGTCCTGGGGTCGGCGGAAGGCCCTCTGGGCGCCGCGGAGATCCACGAGCGGCTCCACGGCCGGGTCCCGCTCTCGTCGGTGTACAGGACGCTGGCCGTCCTCGAAGAGGCGGGCGTGCTCATCCCCCACTTCGCACAGAAGGGCCTCACCCGCTACGAGCTGGCGGAGTGGCTGCGGGGGCACCACCACCACCTCGTCTGCATCGGCTGCGGCGGCGTCGAGGACGTCACCCTCCCCGACCCGCTGGAGGCGGAGATGGACCGGATCGTGAAGAGCATCGGCAAGCTGACGGAGTTCTCCGCGACCAGCCATTCCCTGGAGATCGAGGGGAGGTGCGCCCGATGCGACGGCTGAACGGCATCGCCGTGCGCGCACGCGGCGTCGTGCTCGCCTACGGCTCCTTCGTCGCCATCCGTAGCTCGACCTTCGAGATCCCGTTCGGGAAGCTGACCGCGGTGATCGGCCCCAACGGGTCGGGGAAGTCGACCCTGCTTGCGGCCATCGCCGGCCTGATCGAGCCCGCCTCCGGGGAGGTCGAGGTGGCGGTCCCCCAGCACCGGATCTCGTTCGTGATGCAGTCCACGAAGATCCCCGACTCCCTCCCCGTCTCGGTCGGCGAGGTGGTCGCCATGGGCCGATATGCGAGCCGGGGGGCCCTCGGCCGGCTCACCGCCGCGGACCGCCGGGCGGTGGCCGATGCCATGGAGCGCCTCGGCATCACCGACCTGGCCCGCCGCCACATCGGGAAGCTCTCCGGTGGGCAGCGCCAGCGGGCCCTGGTCGCCCAGGGTCTCGCCCAGGACCACGACATCCTGCTCCTCGACGAGCCGCTCACCGGGATCGACCTCAACACCGCTGAGGCCATCGACGAAGTGATCCACCACGAGATCGAGGAGGGCTGTGCGGTGGTAATGACCACCCACGACCTCACCGAGGCCGCCGTGGCCGGGCACGTCATCCTGGTTTCGGGCCAGGTGCTCGCCTCCGGGCCGCCCGAAGAGGTGCTCACCGCGGAGAATCTGCGGGAGGCGTACGGCCCGCACCTCCTCCACCCGGGCGAGGACCGGATCTTCCTCGACGACCCGGCGCACTTTCCCGTGCAGGAGTGAGGCGGGGCCTCCTCGGGCCGTCCCCCACCGCCTCGCAACCGGGGACGGAGTCTCAGCCGGCCAGGCTGAAGCCGAACGGCAGCTCGAGGCGGTGCTCGGCCAGGAGGTCGGGGCGCGACAGCAGTTCCCGGGTGGGCATGTCGAGCACCACCTTCCCTCCGTCCATGACGACCGACCGCGGGCACAGCTCCAGGGCGAACGGCAGGTCGTGGGTGATGACGATCTGGGTCACCTCCAGCCCGGCGAGGATCTCCAGCAGAATCCTCCGCCCCGCCGGGTCGAGACCCGAGCCGGGCTCGTCGAGCACGAGGATCTCCGGGTCCATGGCCAGCACCGTCGCCAGGGCGACGAGCCGCTTCTCTCCCCCGCTCAGGTGGTGCGGCGGCCGGTCGGCCAGATGGGCAGCCCCGACCCGCTCCAGCGCGGCGTGGACCACCTCCTCCAGCTCCTCGTCCCGCAGGCCCAGGTTCGAGGGACCGAAGGCGACGTCCTCGGCGACGGTGGGCATGAAGAGCTGGTCGTTGGCGTCCTGGAAGACGAGGGCCACCCGGCGCCTCGTCTCCTTCAGGGTGGCGTCCTCGAGGGTCACCCCCCCGACCACGATCTCGCCGGCGGTGGCGCTGAGCAGCCCGTTGAGGTGCAGGGCGAGGGTCGTCTTCCCGGCGCCGTTGGGCCCGAGCAGGGCGACCCGCTCGCCGGGGGACACGGTCAGATCCACCCCGGTCAGGGCCTCCCGGCCGTCCGGGTAGGAGAACCTCAGCCCTCTGATCTGGAGAGCCGGGGTCACGCCGTCACCATGGCGATCACCGCCACCGCGGCAGCCAGGGCGGGTGCGGCCAGCGCCGCCGCCCACTGCGCCGGGGTGGGACTCCTGTGGCCGAGCATCGGCATCTCCCCGTCGTAGCCCCGGGCGAGCATGGCCCCGTGGACCCGCTCCCCTCGCTCATAGGCCCGCACGAAGGTGACGCCGGCCGCCTGGGCGATGGGACGCGCCTGCCACAGCCACCTGGGCTCGTAGCCGCGGGCCGTCATGGCCTGGCGCATCCGCCCGAGCTCCTCGGCGATGAGCTCCAGGTAGCGGACCATGAAGCCGGCGATGGCGACCAGCACCGCGGGCACCTTCAGGTCGCGCAGGCCCCGGAGCACCGCCGGGACCTCGGTGGTGCCGACCAGCACGATGGCGGCCCCGGCGCCGAGGACCGCCTTGGCCGCGATCCCGAACGCCGCCCACAGCCCCTCGCGGGACAGCGACACCCAGCCGAGGTCGACCCTCTCCCCCGACCCGACGAACGGGACGATCAGGGCGAGCAGGACGAAGGGCAGGATCCCGGCGAGACGGAGGAAGAAGAACTTCGGCGTGATCCTGCCCACAGCCAGTGCGATGGCCAGGATCACGGCGTAGACCCCGAAGGCCCACGCCTGCCTGGGTGGCGTCACGGCCACGGCCGCGACGAACAGCAGCACCGCCGCCACCTTCGCCGCCGGGACCGCGTGGTGGAGCGGGCTGTGCTCGTGGACGTAGAGCGCGTGGGCGTGCCCGGCGCCCATCAGACGGCCTTGGGCGACCGCTCCCGGAACGCCCGGAGGACGCCCCAGGCGACCAGCAAGGTGATCAGGGTGCCGGCGATGCCGGCGATGGCCAGGCTCAGCGTCTCGTTCTCGATGCCACGGGTGGCGTAGTCGGCGAACAGGAAGTCGGACCAGGCGTGGTCACGGCCCTGGTCGATGAAGCCCTCCGTCTCGGCGACCCACTCCAGGCCGTCCGGGTCGTCGACCGCGAACTGGCTGACCACGGCGGCGAACACGAGCGCCACCAGCACGCCGCCGATGACGAAGGTGCGGGTCGGCACCTTCACCCGGCCCTCGCCGAGGTCCACGCCTCTTGCCCCGTGGACCAGGTCGGGTCGAGAGGCCAGGACGGCGCCCACCGCCAGGGCGCTGATCACCGCCTCGCCGATTCCGATGAGGACGTGGACGCCGACCATCGCTCCGAACACCCGGGTGAAGGGGATCGGTGCGGTGGCGCCGAACAGCCACTCGATGCTGAAGGCGGCCGCGGACAGGACCACCGAGGCCCAGGCGGCCAGCGCGGTGGCGCCGATGATCCCGCCCCGGCCCTTGGGGAGGACCCGCTTGAACATCCCGAACAGGGCGTAGCCGGCGTAGGCGGGCACCACCGCCATGTTGAGGATGTTGTAGCCGAGGGCGGTGAGGCCGCCGTCGGCGAAGAACAGGGCCTGGACGGCGACCACGACGGAGACCACGAGGGCCCCGAGGTGCGGGCCGAGCAGGATCGCGGCCAGGGCGCCGCCGATGAGATGGCCCGTGGTGCCGGCGGCGACGGGGAAGTTGAACATCTGCGCGGCGAAGATGAAGGCCGCCGTGATCCCGGCGACCGGGACCACCTTCTCGTTCATCGTCTCCTTGAGCTGGCGTAGCGCCATGCCGACCGTGCCCGCGCTGACCACACCCGTGGCCACGGCGGTGCCGGCGGCGGGGGATCCGTCAGGGGCGGGCAATTCTCACCCCTTGCATCGCCATCTTCTTGCAATTGCGAATCGCTTGCAGGAAAGGGAGTATAGGTTGTGGACGTGATCGGCGGCGACCCGCTCCGGGAGGCTCTGGCTCGCGGTGGCCACCGCATG
>QGUS01000170.1 GCA_003242515.1 Actinomycetota bacterium | reverse complement strand
GTCGGGCTGCCAACCGGCGTGTCGAGCTCGTGATCCTGATCGATGGAGGCCTCGATGAGTGAGACGAAGAAGAAGAGACGGCTGCTGCCGCTCCTGTTGCTGCTGATCGTGATCGGCGGGGCCGCGTCCGGCGGCTACGTGCTGGGCATGAGGAACGCCCCGCCCGCCGAGGAGGAGGTCCACGAGGGCGAGGTCGTCGAGGTGGGCATCCTCACCGTCAGCCTCGGCGGGGCCGGCACCCAGTACGCCCGGGTTGGCCTGGCCATGGTGCTCGCCGACGGCTACGGGGCGGACGAAGTGTCCGGCCGGTTCCCGCTGGTGAAGGACGCCGCGATCTCGGTGCTCGCGGGCAAGGACCCCGACGACTTCCGCACCCAGGCCGGTCTCGCCCGCCTGCGCGAGGAGCTCAGCGACATCGCCCGGGACATCTATCCCGACGGCGAGGTGCTCCGGGTCGTCCTCACCGAGGCCCTGGTCGGCTGACCGCGCTCAACTCCGCCGACGAGCGGACGACAGGGATCAGGACGAACCCTGAAGCATCAGACATGAGCGCACTCGCCGCTGCAGAGAACAGAGAGGACCAGAGCCTCGCGACCTTCGACTTCCGCAGCCCGGGCAAGATGGCCCGGGAGCAGGTCCGCAGCCTTGAGGTCGCCCATGAGACCTTCGCCCGGCGGTGGGGGAGCGTCCTCACCAACGCCCTGCGTTCGCTGGTCCACCTCGAGCTGGTCGGGGTGCAGCAGCTGACCTTCGAGGACTATCTCCGGTCGCTGTCCAACCCGGTGGTGCTCGGCATCCTCGACCTGGCGCCCCTCCCGGGGGCGGCCCTGCTGGAGCTGGACGTGCCCATGGGGCTCACCATGGTCGACCGGATGCTGGGCGGGCTGGGGCGTCCCATCGGCGTCCGTCGCCCGACCGAGCTGGAGGCCGTCCTCCTGCGCGAGATCCTCGAGGACGGCGCCGAGGCGATCGGTGACGCGTTCCGTCCCTTCGTCGAGGTCGAGGCCACCCTCTCGCAGATCGAGTTCAACCCTCACGTGGTCCAGGCCATCTCGCCGTCGGAGATGGTGCTGGTGCTGGCCTACTCGGTGGCCGTCTCCCACGGTGGCCGGTCCGACGGCCTCGCCACCATCTGCTACCCGTTCTCCCTCCTCCAGCCCGCCGCCGAGCGTCTCGGCCGGGCCGGCTGGGAGCAGCGGCCCATCGTCAACCTCGATGGCGACACGCCCGCCGCGGAGAACATGCGGGCCCACATCGCCGAAGCGGACGTGGAGGTCAGCGTGACCCTGCGTCCCTCGACGATCGCCGCGGCCGACATCGCCTCGATCCAGCCGGGCGACGTGATCCGCCTCGACCACCGGATCGACGAGCCCGTCATCGGATGGGTGGGCGGCACCCGCATCTTCACCGCCCGAGCCGGGAGGCACGGGCGTCGTCGCGCGATCCAGATCCTCGATTGGAGGCAGCCATGACCAGGAAGACCGAAACGCAACCCGCCGACGCGGCCGTCGCCACCGCCGCATTCCCCGAGCTGGGCAACGGTGCCGGGACGGGCGCCCTCCGGGACGTCGACGTCCTCGGCGACGTCCGCCTGGAGGTGACGGTGGAACTGGGCCGCATCCAGATGAAGGTCCGCGACCTGCTGGCCCTCCAGGAGGGAGCGGTGGTCGACCTCGACCGCACCGCGGGCGCAGCCGTGGACGTGGTCGTCAACGGGACCCTCGTCGCACGCGGCGATGTGGTGGTCGTCGACGACGAGCTCGGCGTCCGCATCACCGAGGTCGTCGAGCGACGCTGAGGGAGACCGGGTGGGCGAAGGCGAGATCCTCGGGCGGCTGCTTCCGGCGCTGGCGCTGGTGATCAGCGCCCCCTTGCTGCTGCGCCAGTGGCTGCGGAAGGGCCGGGTCGCCGGCGGCGAGGAGCTCAAGGTCGCCGCCCGCGCCCCGCTGGGTCGCGCCTCGTCCGTCGTCATCGTCGATTCCGGGGGGCGGAGGTTCCTCCTGGGCGTCACCGAGAGCTCGGTGCAGGTGATCGCCGAGCTGCAGGCCCCGGAGGGGGCCGACACCGCGGGCACGGACGCCCGCGGCGCCGAAGAGATCACAGGGCCAAGGACCGGCCTCGAGCACTGGCGTCGCATGACTCTGCGGCGCTCGGACAGGGAGCCGGTCCGTGTCATCGGCGAGTAGACGCGGTCTCCTCCTCGCCGCCGTCGTCCTGGCGGTCCTCTCCTTCCTTCCCGCCGCGCCTGCCCGCGCCCAGGAGATCGACGAGGGGTCCGGTCTCCAGGGCCCGATGGTGACGGTGCCGGACGTCCCCGAGGTGCCGGCCGTGCACATCGACCTGGGCGACGACTCGGGCGTGACCAAGAGCGTCGCCATCCTCCTGCTGCTCACCGTGGGGGCGGTGCTGCCCGGGCTGCTCCTCGTGATGACCTCGTTCACCCGCTACGTGATCGTGCTCGGCATCACCAAGAACGCCCTGGGCCTGCAGACCATCCCGCCGACGCAGGTGCTCGTGGGCATCGCCCTGTTCCTGACCGTCTTCACCATGGGGCCGACGCTCGGCGAGGTGAACGACAAGGCGATCCAGCCGATGCTCGCCGGGGAGATCGACGCCCAGGAGGCGCTGTCCGCAGGCTTCGGCCCGTTCCGGGCATACATGCTCGCCCACACCTCCGACGACGACCTCCGCCTGTTCATGGGGCTGGCCGACACCGACATCCCCGCCAGCCGGGAGGAGACTCCCGCATCTGTGCTGGTCCCGGCCTTCGTCGTCTCCGAGCTGAGGACCGCCTTCCTGATCGGCTTCGTCGTGTTCGTGCCGTTCCTGGTCATCGACCTGGTGGTGTCGGCGGTCCTGATGTCGATGGGCATGATGATGCTGCCGCCCGTCTTCATCAGCCTGCCCCTCAAGCTGCTGCTGTTCGTCCTCGTCGACGGGTGGTCGCTGATCATCCAGTCGCTCGTCCGCTCCGTGCAGGGGGCCGCATGACCGACGCCCAGGTCCTCGACATCCTCGTCGACGCCCTGGTGGTGGCCGCCAAGCTCGCCGGCCCCTTCCTGGTGGCGGCCGCCCTGATCGGCATCGGCGTGTCCCTGCTGCAGACGATCACGCAGGTCCAGGAGATGACCCTCACCTTCGTCCCGAAGCTCGTCGGGGCGGCGCTGATCCTCGTGTTCGGCGGCTCCTGGATGCTCCGGGAGATCGTCACCTGGGTGAAGGCGCTCTGGTCGTCGATACCGGGGCTCTGAGATGGAGTTCGCCATCGACCCCCGCTGGGCGACCGGACTCGCCCTCGCCTCGACCCGGATGGCGGCGTTCGCCGCCGCCTCGCCGGTCTACGCCCGGATCCTCCCCGGGTTCGGTCGCGTCGCCATGGCACTCGTGCTCGGGTTCTTCTTCACGGCCCCGGTACCGGTGCAGGACCTCGCCGGCCTGGTGACCGCCGGGTTCGTCAACGCCGTGGTCGGGCTTGCCCTCGGCTTCCTCACCGGTCTGCTCTTCCAGGTGTTCCAGGTGGCGGGCGGGATCGTCGACTTCTCCTCCGGTCTGTCGGTCTCCGGCGTCATCGACCCGATGACCGGGCGGCAGGACACCGTGTTCGGCCGGATCTTCGGGATCGCCTCGGGGGCCGTGTTCCTCGCCCTCGGCGGTGACCGTCTCCTGATCGCCGGGCTGGGCCGGAGCCTCGCCGTCATCCCGCTCGACGGGGCGCCGTCGCCCCACTCCGGCCTCGCCGACCTGGCGGTCTCCCTGTTCGGGAAGATGATGATGGCAGGGGTGGAGCTGGCCCTCCCCGCGGTCGCCGCCCTCTTCATAGTCGAGCTGGCCCTCGGCCTCGCCAACCGGCTGGTCCCTCAGCTCAACGCCTTCATCGTCGGGATGCCGGTGAAGGTGCTGGTGTCGCTGATCGTCGTCTCACTGGTGATCCTCGCCTTCCCGTCCCTGATGAACGGCGTCATCTCCGAGACCTGGGGCGTGCTCTCCCGGACGCTCACCGGCCTCACCTCGGGTTGACGGGGCGCGCTTATCCCGGCCCCGGACCGGCCGACAGGTAGTGGAGCGCCAGGAAGGCGCGTCGTCGCCCACGGACCGGGCTGCATGCAACTGCTGGAACGACCGTGAGCGACACGCGTACCGAGAAGCCCACACCCAGGCGACTGCGGGAGGCCCGCAGGAAGGGGCAGGGGTTCACCCGGAGCCCCGAGGTCGCCGTCGCCTTCTCGCTGCTCGCCGCAGTCCTCTCCCTCCGATTCGTCGCCCCGCAGGTGGCGCGCGGGCTGATGACCGAGACCAAGCGCTTCTTCGCCGCCGCCACCTCCTCCGATCCGCTGGGTTTCGCCGCCGATCGGGCCCTGCCGATGGTGGCCGGCGCCCTCGTCCCCTTCCTCGCCATCGCCCTCGTCGCCGGGGTCGTCTCCGGTGTCGCCCAGACGGGAATCGTCTTCACGCCGGCCGCCGCCAAGCCCCGCCTCGACAACCTGCCCTGAAACCGG
>QGUS01000169.1 GCA_003242515.1 Actinomycetota bacterium | reverse complement strand
GTCGAGGTTGTCGACAGGGACTTCGGGCACGATCCGTTCCGCCACCGTGACACCGACGGCGACCGTGTCGCCGCGCCGCTCGGCGAGGAAGCGGTCGTAGTAGCCCTTGCCCCGGCCGAGACGGTTGCCGTCGCGGTCGAAGGCGAGGCCGGGGACGAGGATGACGTCGACCTCCTGGACCGGGATCACGGGGCCCTGGTCGGTGGGCTGTTCCATCCCCCATCGGTGCATCTCCCGGGGCACGTCGCGGTCCCGCAGCGTCAGCGAGCCGTCCTCCTCGACCCGGGGCAGCACCCACCGCCACCCGGGGAGACGGTCGATCAGGCCCTCGACGGGCACTTCCTCGTCCATGGCGAGATAGGCGGCCACGGTCCCGGGAAGGCGTCGCACCATCCAGTGGTAGACGTGCTCGACGACCCGTTCGGCGGCTTCGCTCGGCACCGGCCCCAGCCGGCGCATCCGGACTCGAAGAGTTGACTTGTCCACCATCCTTGCCACAGAGTAAACCAGCCGGAGGATTCGCGAGTACCGTGCGCCCGTGCACCGGGCCCTCACCTTCCTGCGCACCATCGTCACCTGGGTGGCGGGCGCCATCGCCACCGTCATCGGAGCCACCGCCGTCGTCGTCATCGCGCTCATCAACGACACGTCGCCCCTGATCGAGCGCGTCATCTGGGGGTGGAGCCGGGTGTGGCTGGTTTCGTCGGGGACGAAGCTCGAGGTGGTGGGCAGGGAGCACGTCGACCCGGAGAAGTCGTACGTGGTGGTGGCGAACCACCTGTCGACGCTCGACATCATGGCCTGCTTCCTCGCCGTGCGGATCCCGATCCGCTACCTGGCGAAGAAGGAGCTGTTCAAGGTGCCGATCCTGGCCCAGGGGATGCGGGCCGTGGGGATCATCGAGGTGGACCGGGAGGCCCGTTCGGCGGTGCATGCCGAGGTGAACCGGCAGGCCCAGGACCTGATCGCCAAGAAGCGAAGCCTGATCATCTACCCCGAGGGAACGCGGCCCCGTGACGGCGTGATGCGGCCGTTCAAGAAGGGTGCGTTCACGATGGCCATATCGGGCGGCCTGCCGATCCTGCCCGTGACCATCAGCGGCAGCTACGAGGCGTTCCCTCCGGGCCAGGGCTGGGTGCGCGGCGGCACGATCCGGGTCGTGATCGACGAGCCCATCCCCACCGAGGGGCTCGCCCAGTCCGACGTCGCCGACCTCCGCGACCGGGTGCAGGCGCTGATCGCCTCCCGGGTCACGGCCATGGGCGGCAAGGTCTCGGTCTGACCGACCATCCGCCTCAGTCGTACACCGCTGCCAGGTACGCCTTCCCGTCGCAGACCACGCAGAGGATCGCCCCCACCGACGTGACGATCTGATACCGGTCGAGGTCGGGGCGGCCGTTCCACCACTGACCCGTCAGCCGCCACGGGCCGCTCCAGGTCAGGACCGGCTCCCACCGCGACCCCAGCCTGATCCGCGACGGCATGCCGTCCTCCCACTCCACCTCCAGGGGGACGGCCCGGTCCAGGACGAGAGCCGGGCTGGGCGGTGGGGTGGCGCCGGGCCAGGGGGCCGCCGGGTCCCGGTCCGGCTTCGCCGGCTCCTCGCCCCACCGGCTCCAGCTCACCCGCTCCCCCGGCAGCCTCCCGCCCTGCGGCCTCCCCTGGAGCACCTGGTCCGGACCCAGCAGGGCCTGGGCCCGGGCGAGGGCGCGCTCGGTCTCGGCCCGGCTCGACTCGTCGGCGAACAGACCCAGCTGGCGCCCCTCCCCCGACAGGTCGGAGGGGGCGATGGTCAGCCGGACGATCCCGCCGGGGACGCCCGGCCCCTCCACCCAGGCGCGCAGCTGCCACCACACGCGCTCGGAGATCGACCGCTCGGTGAACGGGTCGGCCGAGCGCCACACGCGGACCCGCTCCTCCCCCTCCCCCGACCGGACCCCGATGACGAGGGCGTGCGGCGCCACTCCCCTCTGGCGCAGCGCCTTGCTGAGCCGCTCCGCCAGCACCCGCCCGGCGAAGGCGACGGCGTCGAGGGTCTCCAGGGGCTCCTCGAACTCCATGACCACGGTGAGGTCCTCGGGGATCTCCCTGGGGTCGACGGGACGGTCCTCGCCGGTGGCGAGCCGGTGGGCGAGGACGCCTTCCTTGCCGAAGCGACTGGCGAGGGCGTCCCGGGGCAGACGGGCCAGCTCGCCGAGCGTGGCGATGCCGAGCCAGCGAAAGGTGTGGATCATCTCGTCGCCGCCCATCGCCTCGCGCAGGACGGACAGGTCGAGGCGGGAGAGGAAGGCCGCGGTGTCGGCGACGATCAGCGGCTCCCCCACCTTCGCCGACGCAGCCGCCCAGCGTGCCGCGAAGGGCCCGTCGGCGATGCCGATGAGGGCGTCGCCGCCCATGCGGCCGCCCATGAGCCGGTCCATCTCCTTGGCGACCCGCTCCGCCAGCTCCACCTCGCTGCCGTAGTAGCGGACGGCCCCGGCGACGGGGACGTAGAGGAGGCCGGGCGACACCGGCTCGACCCGCGGCACCAGCTCCTCCACGGCGGCGACGATCCGCTCGAACCGGCGCGCCTCCTCGGCGGCGTCCCGCTCCAGCACTACGGCGAAGGAGGCCAGGGCTTCGGCCTCGCGTCGGGGCATCCCCAGGGTGACGCCGGCCGCGAGCACCTCGGGGGTCGCCCCGGTGACGCGATCGTCGACGACCAGGACCGGCCTACCCGACGGCGCGTCGGGCCTGGTCAACGACCACATTGGAAACCAGACGCACAGCGTCCGTGCCCTCATCCTCCACCTCAATGATCCTGGGGATGCCGG
The DNA here is from genome assembly GCA_003242515.1 of Actinomycetota bacterium. Taxonomy (GTDB): domain Bacteria; phylum Actinomycetota; class Acidimicrobiia; order Spongiisociales; family ZC4RG35; genus ZC4RG35. The sequence continues at coordinate 1,689 of QGUS01000169.1, read as the reverse complement.
CCACGCCCTTGCCTGTGGCCTCGATCACGAGACGACGGCGTCTCAGCCTCCCGTGTCCCTGCTCGGCTCCCTCCCATGTCACGCCGATGGCCCGCAGCCGGAGATGCGCCAGACCGCCGGGCAGGCCGGGCCCGGTGGAACGCATCGCCAGCGCCACCTTCCTGGCCCGTGCCAGCGCCGCCAGCCGGCGGACGTCCTGCTCCCGGAAGCGCAGGGGCACCTCGGCGTAAACGGCGCGCACCCCCTCGAGGAGGGCGGCGGTGACCTTGGGCCAGAGCTGGTGGTCGGGACAGCGGACCACCACGAGGTTCTCCGGGTCCACCCCCACCTCCCACGCCGCCGCCGGGGAGATCCAGCCCCGGGTGTCGACCACGACCACGGTGGAGACCTTCGAGTGCCCGGCGAGCATCCGCAGCCCGAGACGGGTCAGCCCGCCGCCGGGCTCCCCCACCAGTTCCACCAGCCTTCCCGAGGCCAGCTCGAGGAGATCGTCGGCGTTCCTCTCGATGAGAGGGGTTGTGATGATCTCCTCGATGCCCATGACGCTCCTCGGATGGGCGCTCCATCATATCGAACATATGTTCGATCAGGCAAGGGACAGATTCTCCCCCAGGAGGACGGCGAGGCGCCCGGGCTCGGGAAGGTGATGCCGGAGGTCGACACCTCTCCAGGCCGGACGGCCCAGCACCGACCCCTACCCCACGACGGAGCCCGGGGCCAGGAGGCCTAATCCACGCTTAACCCCCGCCGCGTATGCTCCGGTCGAGGCGGGCCGCGAGGGCGAAAGGAGCGGACCTATCAGCACGGGCGGCCCCGACCCGGTGCGGACGATCAGGCGCCCACGGCTGGAGCGCCGGCTGCGGGCCGCGACCAGCCGCCGTCTCGTCGCACTGGCCGCCGGCCCCGGGTACGGCAAGACCACACTCCTCGCCCAGCGTTTCGGTGACGGCAGGGCCGCCTGGCACACCGCCACAGCCCTGGACGAGGCCCTCCCGACGTTCGCCCTCAACGTCGTCCGTCTCCGGTCTGACACTGCGCATCGACGGCCAGCTGCTCGAAGAGATCGTCTTCGACGAGCCCGACGAGCTCCACCACGCCTCCTGGACCTGGACACCGGAGTCCGAGGGTGTGTACACGCTCATGGCCACCGAGACGAACCTCGACGGGGCCCCCGGCCTGACCGCGGTCGCGGTGGTCACCGTGGGCGGAGGCACGAGCCCGAGGACCGTCGTCGACGGCACCCTGGCCATCCCGTGGCTCACCAGCCCGGAGCCGACCACGACCACGACCCTCCCCGAGGGCACCACCACGGTGCCCGCACCGACGAGAACCAGCACCACCGCGCCGGCCACCACCAGCACGACTCGGCCGCGCCCCACCACGACCAGCGCTCCCACGACCAGCACCACCGCACCTTGCACACCGATGACCCCCGTCCTGGCCTACCCGCCGGACGGCGCCACCTTCAACCAGACGCAGCAGATCGAGCTCGGGTGGATCGGCTGGATCTTCGGTGTCAGCTGCTTCCCGTCCGGCTTCTACGCCGAGGTCACGACTTCACCGGGCGCCGCCCCGATCCAGACGCAGCACTTCCCGGACGATCAGGCGACCTGGACCATCCCCGCCGGCAACCTCGCCTGCGGGCAGACCTACCACTGGCGGGGGGTCTCCCAGGCCGTCTCTTATTCA
>QGUS01000168.1 GCA_003242515.1 Actinomycetota bacterium | reverse complement strand
TTTTTTTTTTTAAAAGAAAAAGAGGGCACCGAAATTCGACTCGGTCCCGGGGGCCTGGGGATGTGTAAAAGGGCCGGGGGCCGGGGCGAGCCGCAGCCGGTCAGCGCCTTCCACGGCAGGGGTGTGGGCGACCTCCTCGACCGCGTTATCGCCGAGCTCCCCGACGCGCCTGCGGCGAAGCCCGAGCACGACCTTCCCCGCCTCGCCATCGTCGGCCGTCCCAACGTTGGCAAGTCGACGCTGCTCAACCGGTTGGTCGGGGAGGAGCGGGTCATCGTCTCCGACGTCCCCGGCACCACCCGCGACCCCATCGACGTGGAGGTGGAGATCGACGGGGACCGCTACGTGATCGTCGACACGGCCGGGATCCGCCGCAAGCCGAAGATCACCGAGGACGCCGACTTCTACGCCGTGCTCCGGGCCCGGGAGGCGCTGGCCTCGGCGGACATCGCCCTCATGGTCGTCGACGCCACCGAAGGCGTCACCCATCAGGACCAGCGGATCATCAGCGAGATCCAGGAGGCCGGCGTCGGCCTGGTGGTGATCCTCAACAAGTGGGACGCCATCGACGAGGAGCAGCGGGAGATCACCGAGCGCTCCATCCCCGACCGCCTCGGCTTCGTGGAGTGGGCCCCGGTCCTCCGCATGTCGGCGAGGACCGGGGCCCGGGTCAACCGCCTCGGGAACGTGCTGCCCGCGGTCCTGGAGAACCGTGCCCGGCGCATCCCCACCGGGGAGCTGAACCGCAGGATCCGGGAGTGGGTGGCCGCACACCCGCCACCCGTGCGCAAGGGGCGTCGCCCGAAGATCCAGTACGCCGTGCAGGCGGGCGTGAACCCGCCCACGATCGTCCTCTTCGTTTCCGGAGGGGAGATCGGGGACGACTACCGTCGGTTCCTGGAGAACCGGATCCGCCGCGAGTACGACTTCGAGGGGACCCCGATCCACATCGTCGCAAGGGACAAGAGGAAGTGACCGAGGAGCCGAGCCAGGACCAGTATCTCCCCGAACAGGACGGGGGAGAGGGGCCCGAGGAGGAGATCAAGGCCCCCTTCGGGTTCAAGCTGATGATCGTGCTCACCTGCATCTACCTGGGGTATCGGCTGATCCAGGGCATCGTCTGGGTGGTCGAGCAGATCACAAAGTGACGCTCTGGGTGAGCGTGGCCGGCTTCCCGCACCGGTCGATCAGGGACATCCTCCCGACCCGGCTAGGATCGGTGCCGCCACGGGCTGTGGCGCAGCTTGGTAGCGCGCTTGACTGGGGGTCAAGAGGTCGTCGGTTCAAATCCGGCCAGCCCGACCGGGAGCCTCGTTGTCTCATTGCCCATGCGGCGTCGAGGGCCGATCCCGAGGCATCGCCCACTACTCTCGCCCGGTCGTGACCACCTACGAGGACCGCATCCTCACCGTTCCCAACCTGGTCACCTTCATCAGGCTGATCGGCGTCGGGGTCTTCTGGTGGGTGCTCCTGGCGCAGGAGGACGTGGCGGCCGCCGCCTGGCTGATCGCCATCGTCGCCTCCACCGACTGGATCGACGGCTACCTGGCCCGGAGGCTCGGACAGGTCTCCAAGCTGGGCAAGGCCCTCGACCCGGTCGCCGACCGTCTCATGATCGCCTCGGCCGTCATCGGCGGACTGATCGAGGGCATCGTGCCCGCCGCGATCGGCATCCCGCTGCTGGCCCGCGAGGCGATCATGACCGCCATCGCCGCCTGGCTCGTGGCAAGGGGGCTGGGCACCCTCGAGGTCCGGTACCGGGGGAAGCTGGCCACCTTCATCCTCTACGGGTCGATCCCGGCCTTCTACCTGGCAGCCGCCGGAGTGGAGCTCATGGGGCCGCTGGCCTGGGTGATAGGCGTGGCCGGCCTGGTCCTCTACTGGTGGGTCCTGTTCGAGTACGTCGGTGATGCGCGCCGACGGCAACTAGAGTCCCAGCGCCACGAGAGAAACGGCACATGAACATTCCTGAAGATCTCCTATACACGGCGGAGCACGAGTGGATCCGTGAAATGGGTCAGGGCGTGTTCCGCATCGGAATCACCGACTACGCCCAGGACCAGCTCGGCGACGTGGTCTTCGTCGAGCTCCCCAAGGAGGGGAAGACCCTCTCGGAGGGGGACCTGGTCGCCGAGATCGAGAGCACCAAGTCCGTCGGCGAGGTGTACGCACCGTTCCCGGGGACCGTGGTGGCGGTCAACGACGCCGTGGTCCAGGACCCGTCGCTGGTCAACGGCTCGCCGTATGACGACGGCTGGCTGTTCGACATCCAGATCGACGGAGGCCTGCCCGAGGGGCTCCTCGACGCGGCTGCCTACCGGGATCTCACCGAATAGGCCCGGACTGGGCGGCCTGCAACCTAAGATTCCCCTGGCATGACCGACGAGCGCGTCCCGGAGGCCAAGCCGCCCGACCCCGAAACCCAAGTCGAGACGGACCCGACGGTCTTCTTCCTGCCGCTCCAGGAGCGCGAGGGGGTACCCCTCACCAGGGAGGAGGCTGCCCACATCGCTGGGATCGAGGGTTACGCCCTCGTGGTGGAGCGCGGCCCGAGCCGCGGCGTCACCTACCTGCTCAAGCAGGGGATCACCACCGTCGGCAGGCACCCCGAGAGCGACATCTTCCTCGACGACGTCACCGTGTCCCGGCAGCACTGCCGGTTCATCGTGGTCGGGGACACGCTCCGGGTGGAGGACAGCGGGTCCACCAACGGCACCTATGTCAACGAGGTGCGCGTGGACCAGGCGACGTTGCGCGCCGGCGACGAGGTCCTCATCGGCCGGTTCAACTTCATCGTTGCCCACGGCGATGGCTGAAGATCGGGAGATGAGCATCGGGGAGGTGATCAACCTCCTGCGAGACGAGTTCCCCGACATCTCCGTCTCGAAGATCCGGTTCCTCGAAAGCCAGGGCCTGATCGATCCCGACCGGACCGCCTCGGGGTACCGGCAGTTCGACCGCAAGGACCTGGCCCGTCTCCGGTTCATCCTTCAGCAGCAGCGCGACCACTTCCTGCCGCTGAAGGTCATCAAGTCGAAGCTCACCCTCTGGGAGCGTGGCGAGGAGGTTGACGGCGGCATCCTGGAGGAGCCCGATGGCGCCGACGACCCGGGAGAGCCGATCGACCGGGAGACGCTGCTGAAGCGCTCCGGGCTCACCAACGCCCAGCTCGACCAGCTCGCGGCCGCCGGCCTGGTGCGCCCGGTCGGTGACACCGACGTCTACCCGCCCGAAGCGGTGGTGATCGCCACCGAGGCCCGCCGTCTCATGGAGCACGGCCTCGAGCCGCGGCACCTCCGCACCATCAAGATCGCCACCGACCGGATGTCGGACCTGATCATCCAGCTGGCTCAGCCGCTGCTCAAGGCCTCCAACGCCGAGGCGAAGGCGCGGGCGCGGGAGCTGCTCAACGACTGCTCGGACTCGATCCGGGCGATCAGCAGGGCGCTCCTCGCGCTCGAAGTGAGACAGCAGATCACATGACCCGTCATCTCCGGGCCGCCTTCATGGCGGTCGTGTTGTGCTCGTTCCTCGCATCCCCGGCCGTGGCCGCCCCGCTCGCGTTCCCGAGCATCCACCCGGAAGGGATGGAGAAGCCAAGGCCGCCGCATCTCGACGCCGCCTCCTGGATCCTCTACGACGCCAGTGCCGGCATCGTCCTCACCGAGTACAACGCCGACGAGCCGCGGGCCCCGGCGTCGATCACCAAGATCATGACCGTCCTGCTCGCCCTGGAGAACGCCGACCCCGACGACATGGTCACCGTGTCCAACCGGGCGGCGGCGACAGGGGAGAGGGAGATCGGGTTAGTCCCCGGTGAGCAGGTCCCGCTCGGCGCCCTGATGCGGGCTGCGCTCATCCACTCCGCCAACGACGCCGCCACCGCCATCGCCGAGCACGTCGCCGGCAGCGTGGACGCCTTCGCCGAGATGATGAACGCCAGGGCGGAGGAGCTGGGCATGACCCGGACCCACTTCGTCAACCCTCACGGACTGGACGCCACCGGGCACGTCACCACGGCCCGCGACATGCTCACCCTCGGTATCGAGGCCATGAAGATCCCGCAGTTCCGACAGATGGTCGGCGCCCGCAAGCTGGTGTTCCCCGACGCCCCCGACGGCACCAGGCGGATCGGCGAGTCCACCAACCTCCTGGTCGGCGAGTACCCCGGCGCCAACGGCATCAAGACCGGCTTCACCAACCGGGCCCTGCTCACGATCGTCGCCTCCGCCGAACGGGACGGCCGTGAGCTGTACACCGTGGTCATGGGGACCATGGAGCGACGGAGCCACTTCGAAGCCGCCAAGGTCCTCTTCGACTACGGCTTCGAGGACCTCTACATGGTCGGGGTGGCGGCCGGCGTCCCGTACCGGACGACACGGCGGGTCGCCGACGAGGAACCGCCGGGCGTCACCGCAGGGGTCGCGACGCAGGTGCTCCTGGGGGGGGAGGGACTCCTCTCCCTCAGGCCGGAGCCGCCCCAGGAGCTTCCGGGCCTGCCGCG
>QGUS01000167.1 GCA_003242515.1 Actinomycetota bacterium | reverse complement strand
AAATAATTGGGGTTCACTTTCTGTGGGGGGCGGCTTCCGGGGGGCCGGTGTGATCCCGCTGCTCCCCCAGGGGGGGATGGTGGCGCCGCGGGGGGCTTTAAAGTGGTTCTGCCCGGCCGTCCTGGTCTTCGCCGGCCTGCTGTCGTTCGTGGCCAATCCCCGCCACTGGCTGTCGGCGACGCTCCTGGTCGGGATCGGGGTCGTGATCATGCTCTCCCTGGCCGGGGCCATCGACGCCGTCGACCTGATCTTCCCCGCCGCCCTGATCATCATCGGCATCTTCGTGATCTTCGGCAGGGGCTGGGGCAAGCCCGAGATCGCCGCGGACCACGTGCGCAGTTTCAACGTGTTCTCCGGTTCGGAGCTGCGCTCCAGCTCGCAGTCGTTCACCGGAGGCGACATCGCCGTGCTCTTCGGCGGGGCCGAGCTCGACCTGCGTCAGGCGGGCCTGACCCCGGGCGCCCGTCTCGACTGCTTCGTCGCCTTCGGCGGGACCGAGATCAAGGTCCCCGAGGGCTGGCGGATCCTGGTCAAGGGCATGCCGATCTTCGGGGCGGTGGAGAACAAGACCACCGCACGCGAGGACGAGAACGCGCCGACCCTCGAGGTAGCGGCGACCGTCCTCTTCGGGGGGCTCGAAATCAAGAACTGAGCCGAAATGGAGCTGCCCCCGGGACCACCCGGGGGCAGCTTCGCGTCACGGGTGAAGCCGCTTCAGATCAGGCCGAGCTCCCGGACCGCGTTTCGCTCGTCTTCCAGCTCGGCGACGCTGGCGTCGATCCGCTGGCGGGAGAAGTCGTCGATCTCCAGGCCCTGGACGATCTCCCACTTCCCGTCCTTGCAGACGCACGGGAACGAGGAGACCAGGCCCTCCGGGACGCCGTAGGAGCCGTCGGAGACCACGGCCATCGACACCCAGTCGCCCTCCGGAGTGCCCCGCACCCAGTCACGGACGTGGGCGATGGCGGCGTTGGCGGCAGAGGCCGCCGAGGACGCCCCGCGGGCCTCGATGATCGCCGCACCGCGCTTGGCGACGGTCGGGATGAAGTCGTTCTCCACCCACTCCTGGTCGACCAGGTCCCAGGCGCTCTGGCCGTCGACCTCGCAGTGGACGAGGTCCGGGTACTGGGTCGTGGAGTGGTTGCCCCAGATGGTCATCTTCTTGATGGCCGTCACGGGCTTGCCGAGCTTCTGGGCGAGCTGGGTGACCGCACGGTTGTGGTCGAGCCGGGTCATCGCCGTGAAGTTCCTCGGGTCCGTTCCGGCCGCGTTGTTGACCGCGATCAGGGCGTTGGTGTTGGCAGGGTTGCCGACGACCAGCACCTTGCAGTCCGGCTTGGCGGCGGAAGCGATCGCCCGACCCTGGGTGGTGAAGATGGCGCCGTTGGCGCTGAGCAGGTCGGAACGCTCCATCCCGGCCTTGCGGGGCATGGCGCCGACGAGCATGGCGACGTCGGCGTCGGCGAAAGCCTCTTCGGGGTCGGCGGTGAGGACCATCCCGGCCAGGAGCGGGAACGCGCAGTCGTCCAGCTCCATGGCCACGCCGTTGAGCGCCCCCAGAGCGGGCTCGATCTCGAGCATCTGGAGGATGACGGGCGTGTCCGGCCCGAGCATCTCCCCGGCCGCGATCCGGAAGAGGAGCGAGTAACCGATCTGGCCCGCCGCTCCGGTCACGGCGACTCTGACTGGTGTGTTCATGCCCACGAGCGTAATGGCCCTCACCGACCCCGTTTCCGCCTACATATGGGCGATCACGACGTCGCCGAACTCGGAGGTCTTCACCTCCGTGGCGCCCTCCATCAGCCGGGCAAAGTCGTAGGTGACCGTCCGGTCGGCGATGGCGCCCTCCAGGCCCTCGATGATCAGGTCGGCGGCCTCGCGCCAGCCCATGTACCGGAACATCATCTCGCCGGAGAGGATCACCGAGCCCGGGTTCACCTTGTCCTGCCCCGCGTACTTGGGGGCGGTGCCGTGGGTCGCCTCGAAGATGGCGACACCGGTGTCGTAGTTGATGTTGCCGCCGGGGGCGATGCCGATGCCGCCCACCTGCGCGGCCAGGGCGTCGGACAGGTAGTCGCCGTTGAGGTTTGGCGTGGCGATGACGTCGAAGTTCTCCGGACGGGTGAGGATCTGCTGGAGCATGGCGTCGGCGATGACGTCCTGGACCAGGATCCTGTCACCCGGGTCGCCGCCGCAGTCCTCCCAGGAGACGGCCACGTCGGCGAACTCCTCCTTCACCAGCTCGTAGCCCCAGTTGCGGAAGGCGCCCTCGGTGAACTTCTGGATGTTCCCCTTGTGGACCAGCGTGACCGACTTGCGGCCGTTGTCCATGGCGTAGCGGATGGCGGCACGGATGAGACGCTTCGAGCCGAACGGGGACATCGGCTTGATCCCGATTCCCGAGTCGGGCCGGATCTCCCACCCGAAGGCCTCCTTCAGGTAGTCGATGAGCTTCTTCGCCTCGTCGGTGCCCGACTGCACCTCGAGACCGGCGTACACGTCCTCGGTGTTCTCGCGGAAGATCACCATGTCGACCTTCTGCGGCTCCTTCACCGGCGAGGGGACGCCGGCGAACCAGCGGACGGGCCGCACGCAGGCGTAGAGGTCGAGGATCTGGCGCAGCGCCACGTTGAGGGAGCGGATGCCGCCACCGACCGGAGTGGTCAGCGGACCCTTGATGCCGACGAGATACTTGCCGAACGCCTCGACGGTCTCGTCCGGGAGCCACGACCCGGTCTCGTCGAGGGCCTTCTCGCCGGCGAGGACCTCCACCCAGGCGACCTTCCTCTCACCGCCGTAGGCCTTCTCCACAGCGGCGTCGAAGACACGCACGGCGGCAGCCCAGATGTCGGGTCCGGTGCCGTCTCCCTCGATGAACGGGATGATGGGATCGTTGGGGACTACGAGCCCCTCGGAGCCCATGGTTATCGGTGTGCCCATGGCAGAGAACTCCTAGAGATCGGGGACTCCGGATGGTACCCGGCGGTTCCCGGGTAGCCCCCATCAGCCCCGGCGGCGGCGTGCGGCGGTCAGGGTGTTGGCGAGGAGCATGGCCCGGGTCATCGGCCCAACGCCCCCGGGCACCGGGGTGATCGCTCCGGCGACCTCCGCGACCGGATCGAAGTCGACGTCACCGACGAGCTTCCCGTCGACCCGGTTGATGCCGACGTCTATCACGGTGGTCCCCGGCTTCACATGCCCGGCCCCGATCAGCCGCGCCGCGCCGGCGGCGGCCACGAGGATGTCGGCCTCCCGGGTGATCGCGGCGAGGTCCCCGGACCGGGAGTGGGCGACGGTGACGGTCGCGTCCACCCCCCTCTCGGACAGCATGAGCCCGAGGGGACGCCCGACCAGGAAGGAGCGGCCGACGATGACCGCCCGCTTCCCGGCGATCGGGATCTCGTAGTGGTCGAGCAGCCTGACCACCCCGGCCGGGGTGCAGGGCCGGAGGCCGTCCCGCCCGAGCACCAGCAGGCCGAGGTTGAACGGGTGGAGCCCGTCGACATCCTTGGCCGGGTCGATCCGCTCCACGGCCGCCTCGGCGTCGAGACCCGCCGGCAGCGGGAGCTGGACGAGGATGCCGTCCACCTCCGGGTCGGCGTTGAGACGCTCGATCAGGTCCTCCAGTTCCTCCTGGCTCGTGTCAGCGGGGACCTCGTGGTGGAACGACCGGAATCCCACCTCCGAGGCGTCGCGGTGCTTGCCCCGGACGTACACCTGCGACGCCGGGTCGTCGCCAACGAGCACCGTCGCCAGGCCGGGCCGGTACGGGAGGGAGGCGACCGCTTCGGCGACCTCGGCCCGGACCCGGGCCGCCACCTCCTTTCCATCGAGGATCAGCGCGCTCATCAGTGCTTGAAGTGCCTTTCCGGTGCGAAGACCAGTGTGATCCCGTGCTCCTGCGCCGCAGCGACCACCTCGGCGTCGTTGCGGGAGCCCTTCGGCGCCACCACCGCGGCGACACCGGCGGCGACCAGGGTGTCGATGCCGTCCCGGAAGGGGAAGAAGGCGTCGGACGCGGCCACGGCGCCACGGGCCCGGTCCCCCGCCCTGGCCAGCGCCCGCTCGGCGGCGCCGACGCGGGACTGGTCCCCGGCGCCCACGCCGACGGCCTGGGTGCCGCGGCAGACGACGATGGCGTTGGACCGGGCGTGGGCGGCGAGCACCCAGGCGAAGCGGAGCGCCTCGTGCTGCTCTCCCGTCAGCTCGCCGGACACGACCTCCCAGCCCTCGGCGGTGACGACGTCGGGGTCCTGGACGAGGAAGCCGCCCTCGATGCGGCGGAAGTCGCGGGCCGGGCGGGGCTCCGGCGCCACCAGGACCCGGAGGTTCTTCCTGGCCGCCAGGATCTCGGCCGCCTCCGGAGTGACGGAGGCCGCCACGACCACCTCGACGAAGCGCCCGGAGATGGCGCCGGCCGTTTCGGCGTCGACCTCCCCCGCGATGCCGATGACTCCGCCGAACGCCGCCAGCGGGTCACCCTCCCAGGCAACCCCAAACGCCCCC
>QGUS01000166.1 GCA_003242515.1 Actinomycetota bacterium | reverse complement strand
GGCGGACGGGGTCGGGGTGGGGAGGCCCCGGGTGCCGCGGGGGGGGGCGCCACGCGGTTCATGCCGGTGTCGACCTTGAGATGGGCGGAGACCCTCCGGCCGGTGGCGGCGAGGGCGTCGATGAAGCCCGGCGTGTAGATGGTCGGGGTCAGGCCCCACTCCACGACGGCGGCGGCGTCGTCGTGCCACGGCTCGGAGAGGAGCAGGATGGGGGCGTCGATGCCCGCCTCCCGGAGGCGGATGCCCTCCTCGGCCAGGGCGACCGCGAGCATCCCGGCGCCGGCGTCCAGCGCCGCCGAGGCCACCGGCACGTCACCGTGCCCGTACCCGTCGGCCTTGACCACGGCGCACACCATGGCCGGTGCCACCAGCCGGCCGATCTCGGAGACGTTGTGCCGCACGGCGTCGAGGTCGACTTCGACGAAGGTCGGCCTCACCAGGCCCACCTTCCGATCTCGCCGAGCAGCCGCTCGGCGGTGACGGTCCCCACCCGGGAGAGCCCGGCGGCCACCCGCCCGTGCCAGTAGGCCGCGGAGACGGCAGCCTCCATGGCCCCCAGACCCCGGGCCCACAGGGCCCCGAGCATCCCGGCCAGGACGTCGCCGGTGCCGATCGACGCGAGGGCCTGCGTCCCGGAACGGACGAACACCGGCAGCCCGCCGTCGGTGACGCGAGTGGGGTTGCCCTTGGCCAGCACCACCACCCCGGTCCGGAGGGCGTAGGAGCGGATGGAGAAGGTGCCCACCCCCACGCCGGCGATGCGCTCGAACTCGGCGGCGTGCGGGGTGACCACCACCTCGGCGCCGGCGTTGGTGGCGGCCTCGACCACAGCCGGGACCAGGGCGCCTGCGTCGAGCACGACCCGCTTGGCCCCCTCCACCAGGGGCAGGGCCGCATCGAGGTCCGCGGCGGCGAGCCCGGGCCCGGCCACGACCACGTCGAACCGCTCCGGCCGCGGCACGGCGTCGAGGGGGAACGCCGGGATCTGCGGGACGACGGAGTGGGCGACGCCGGCCTCCGGAGTCGCCAGGTAGACCGCGCCGGCGCCGAACTCGAGGGCCGCCCGGGCGGCCATGGTGGCGGCCCCGGTCATCCCGGCGGAGCCGCCGACGACGAGCACCGCGCCCGCGGACCACTTGTGCGCGGTCCGGAGGCGGGGCGGGCGGGGTGCGTCCTCCTCCCCGGCCACCCATGCGGACGGCGCGCCCGTCTCCAGCCCGATGTCGGCCACGGTGACGGTCCCGCAGTGATCGGGGCCGTCGTCGAGCAAATGGCCGGTCTTGTAGGAGGAGAAGGTCACGGTCTCGGTGGCCCGGAAGCACACCGGGCCCGCCCTCCCGCTGTCGGGGTCGAGGCCGGTCGGGAAGTCGACGGCGATCAGGGGGGCCTCGTGCCCGGCCCAGGCCGCGACCGGCCCGGGCAGGTCTCCCCTCCCTCCCCCACCGAACACGGCGTCGATGACGAGGTCGGCCGGCTCGGGATCCCCGAGCGGGCGGAACGGCACGCCCGCGGCGGCGGCCTTCCCGGCGGCACGGACGGCGTCGGGGGTCCGCGGGGGTGCGAGCCGGTAGACGACGGGGAACGCGCCGCGGGCCTTGAGGTGACGCGCCGCCACGTATCCGTCTCCCCCGTTGTTCCCGGGTCCGCACAGGACGGCGACCCGCTTCCCGTAGCCGGCGCCGTTGCGCACGGCGGCGAGCGCCACGGCCAGGCCGGCACGCTCCATCGCCTCGTAGAGGCCCCCCTGGTGGGACCCGTCCACCCGGCGGGCCTCGGTGGCGGTGACGACAGGCTTCACGACGCGGAGGTTATGCGTGCTCTCCGACTGCCACGGCCATGACCAGAGCCGTGTCCCCGGTGTGGGTGATCGTGACCAGGACCTCGGTGACGCCGAGCATCTCGGCCCGCTTCGCGGCCGACCCCCGGAGCCGCACCGTGGGTTTGCCGCCGCCGGTGATCTCGATGTCCGTCCACCTGATCCGCCGCCAGCCGGTGCCCAGGGACTTCATCACGGCCTCCTTGCCGGCGAAGCGGGCGGCGAGGCGCCGCTCCGGGCGGGTGAAGCGGAAGGCGTACTCGCGCTCGTGGGGCGTGAAGCAGCGCTCCGCGAAGCGGGGGTACCGGTCCAGCATGCGCCGGACCCTGCTCACCTCCGCCAGGTCGACACCGAGTCCCACGATCCGCATGGGGCCCATTCAAGCGGTTGGGCCTGGTGCGCCGGACGGAGGACGGGCATACTGATCGGGTCAGCCCACTGGGGGCGAACGCTGACGGAGGATATGGGGGTCATGGAACGCAACCTCAACGATCTGGTGCCCGGAGGCGCCCACACCTACGCCAAGGGTGACGACCAGTACCCGGTGGGCGCGCCGATCATCGCCCGGGGGGAGGGCGCCCGGGTCTGGGACACCGAGGGCAACGAGTACGTCGAGTACGGGAGCGGTCTCCGCTCCGTGTCCCTGGGGCACGCCCACCCCGAGGTGAACGCGGCCGTGAAGGAGGCCATCGACAAGGGCCTGAACTTCGTCCGTCCCGCACTGCTCGAGGTGGAGGCAGCCGAGGACTTCCTCTCCACCGTCCCGGGAGCCGACATGGTGAAGTTCGCCAAGAACGGCTCCGACGTGACCACCGCCGCCGTGAAGCTGGCCCGCGCCTACACCGGCCGGCCGCGGGTGGCCTGGTGCGGCGGGTTCATCTCCGTCGACGACTGGTGGATCGGCGACTCCACCCTCGATGGGGGCATCCCCGCCGCGTTCAGCGAGCTGACCCACTCCTTCTCCTACAACCGGATCGAGGAGCTCGAGGAGCTGTTCGCGCGCCATCCGGGCGAGATCGCCTGCGTGATCATGGAGGGCGAGCGGGAGGAGCAGCCGCAGCCCGGCTTCCTCGAGGCGGTGCGCGACCTGTGCCACTCCAACGGGGCCCTCTTCATCCTCGACGAGATGATCAACGGCCGCCGGCTCGCCCTCGCCGGCGCCCAGGAGTTCCACGGGATCACCCCCGATCTCTCCACCTTCGGGAAGGCCCTGGCCAACGGGTTCTCCGTCGCGGCGCTCGCCGGCAGGCGGGAGATCATGGAGATCGGGTCGCTGGAGAACCGGGAGAAGTACCGGCTCTTCCTCCTGTCGACCACCCACGGCGCCGAGTCGACGGGCATCGCCGCCCTGATCAAGACGACCGAGATCTACCGCCGGGACGGGATCATCGACCGGCTGCGCGAGGTCGGCGGGAAGGTGCGCCGGGGCGTCCAGGAGGTGATCGACGACGCCGGGCTGACGGAGTTCGTCCCGCTGCGCGGCCGCGACTCCAACCTGGTGTTCGGCACCCTCGACGCCGACCGCAAGCCGTCCCAGCCGTTCCGCACCCTGCTCATGCAGGAGCTGATGCGGCGGGGCGTCCTCGCCCCGTCCCTCGTGGTGAGCGCCGCGCTCACCGACGAGGACGTCGAGAGGACGGTGGAGGCGTTCCGGGGGGCCCTGGTCGTCTACCGGAAGGCGCTCGAGGGCGACGTGTGGGACCACCTCGAGGGCCGCTCGGTGCGGCCGGTGTTCCCGCACCACTGAGAGCGGCTCAGCCCCACTTCAGCTTTCGGGCGACGAAGCCCTCGGCCCACCGCCGGGCGCACTCCACGCCGCGCAGGGCCATCACGGCCTCGAAGACCTCGCGCCGGTACCACGGCTTGCCGTGCTGCGACGCGAAGTGGGACTCGAGGTGGGCCACCTTGGCCGCCGCGAGACGGTCGTCGAGGGGCACGTAGAGGTTGGCGTCCGGACGGTCGCCTTCCCACTTGGGGATCTCGTACTCGAGGATCGTGGCGCCCCGGAACAGCTGCCAGGCGAGCCGGGCGACGAACTCGTGGTCCTGGTGCCGGTCGTCCAGGGTGTGGGTGAGGACCAGGTCGGCCTCGCCGGCGTTGGCCGCCACCCACTCCTTGGCGGCGCGGGCGTCCTGGTATGGCAGGTAGCCGTCGCGGAAGCCCCCGACCTCGATGCTCACCCGGCCCGGGAGCAGATCCCCGGCGCTCCGGCGGGCCTCCTCCGCCCTCTCGCCGGTCGCGGTGAGGACCAGGAAGCGGAAGGTGGCGTCCGCATTCTCATCGGCGATGCGGAGCAGGGTCCCGGCGGCGCCGATCTCGATGTCGTCGGGATGCGCGCCGAGGCAGAGGATGTGCCGTGCCCTCAGGAAGGGCTCAGCCGCCATTCTTCCAGACCACCCACGGGGTGTCCCCCCGCTCGTACCGGGCGTCCAGCTCCACCTTGTCCTTGAACGTGTCCATGGCGGCGAAGAAGCCCTCGTGCTTCTGCACCAGGACCTTCCCCTCCTTGGCGGCGAGCTGCAGCGGCTCGATCACGTCGTCGCCGGGCTGGATCAGGTCGAGGAACTCCTTGCGGAAGGCGAAGAAGCCGCCGTTGAACCAGACGTCGGAGTCGCAGATCGGCTCCATGTCGACCAGCCGGTCGCCGTCCAGGTCGAGCCGGTGGTACGAGTGCCACGACCTCACGGCCATGAGGGACGCCACCGCGTCGGACTTCTCGAAGTTCTCGATAAATTTGGCCGGTC
>QGUS01000165.1 GCA_003242515.1 Actinomycetota bacterium | reverse complement strand
GTCGTGCCACTCCACGACGGCGAGCACGACCAGATCGCCGTGCGTCGTGGCGGCCTGGAACCAGACGCTGCTCGGAGCGTGGTCTCCGACGGGCAGGGGGTGCCGGTCCCAGGCGATCCCGTCGGCCGAGGACCAGACCACCGCCTGTCCGAGCCGGTCCGTCCCGTAGGCCACGAATCCGGCGCCCGCCTCGAGCACGCCCTCGGGCCGGAACAGCTCGGCGATGGTGCCGAGGAGCGACCAGCTGGCACGGCCCCGGGTCCTCCACGCGTCGAGGCCCTTGCGGGCGCGGCTAGATGTGAAGAGGTAGATCCCGTCGTCACGCGCCGCGGCGCCGACGACCCGCCGGTCCGTGAAGGTGTTGCTGAACAGCCAGTCGATCGGCGGCCCGAGGGCCTGGATGTGAGGCCGCGGCCGGGTCGTGGTCGTAGACGGCGCGGCGACGCGCGGAACGGTTGTGGAAGTGGTGTCCGCCGTCTCCGGTGTGGTGGGCCGGGTCAGGCCGGAGATGGCCGCCGCTCCGGCGACGAGGCAGAGCATCCCGAGGCCGAGCACCCTGGCTCGGGTCCCTCCGGGACGGCCGCGGCCGGACGTCTCCGGTGTGACCATGCAGGGAGAACGCTACCGGCGGCGGTACGCGTTCCGGGCCAGGGTCAGGCCAGGGTTTCGGCGATCACTTCGACGACGTGGTCGATGTGCTCCTCGGTGGTGCGCCGGTTGAGCACGGCGATGCGGAGCACGAACCGGCCCTCGACGATCGTCGGGGAGAGGTGCGCCTTCCGCTCCGAGTTGACCCGTTCCATCGCCTTCCGGCCCACCTCGTCGTCGGCGAAGCGCAATGCCACGATCGACAGGTCGGGACGCCACACCTTCTCCAGCCCCGGTATGCCTTTCAGGCGGTCGTAGGCATACGCGGCGAGGTCGAGGCTGCGGTCGAGGGCGTCACGGAACGGCGCCACGCCGTGCAGCTGGAGTGGGAGCCAGACCGACATGCCCCGGAACGGGCGGCTCAGCTCCGGGCCGAGGGAAGCGATGTCCCGCAGCCCCATGTACTCGTCCTCCGCCTTCAGGTACGCGCCGCGGCCGAGATGGGCGTCGACCAGGGCGGACTCGTCGCGGACCAGGACCGCGCCGGACCCGAACGGGAGCGACATGCCCTTGTGCGGGTCCACCGCGAGCGAGTCCGCCCGCTGGATCCCGTCGAGGCGGGACCGGCCCCGATCCGTGAGGATGAAGAACCCGCCGTAGGCGCCGTCGACATGCAGCCACAGGCCCTCCTCGGCGGCGACGTCGGCGATGGCGTGGAGGTCGTCTACCGCTCCAGTGTCGGTGGTGCCGGCGGAGGCAACCACGAGGAACGGGTCGTGCCCGGCGGCCCGGTCGGCGCGGATCGCCTCCCTCAGGGCCTCAGGGTCCATGTGGCGGTCCTCGTCGACCGCGACCTTCACGATCTGGTCGGCACGGAACCCGGCGAGCCGGGCCGCCTTGGCGACCGAATGGTGGGTGTGGGCGGTCAGGTAGATGCGGCCCCTGGTGAAGTCGTCGCCGAGCTTGACGCTGCGGGCGGTGACCACCCCCGTGAAGTTGGCCATGGAGCCGCCGGAGAGCAGCACGCCTGCGGCATCCGGCCCCAGTCCGAAGAGCGAGGTCATCCAGTCGACGACGGAGTGCTCGATGGCGACCAGACCCGGGGCGCAGTAGGCGATGCCCGTGTAGCGGTTGAGGCCGGCGGCGAGGAACTCCCCCAGAGCGGCGGTGAACTGGCCGGCGTTGGGGATGTAGGAGAGGTGGCCGCCCGAGGGGTGGAGGATCCCGCCTTCCGATCCGGCCTCGATGTCGGCCAGCACCTCGGCGAGGTCGCGTCCGGTCTCGGCAGGCGGGCGGCGGAGCCGTGCCAGGACCCCGGAGTCGGCGTCGCCGTCGTAGGCGTCCATTCCGGGAGCAGCGTCGAAGTAGTCGTTCAGGTAGTCGGAGACGAGGCGGACCCAGGCCTCCCGGGTCGCCCGGTCAGGCTCGAGGAAATAGGTCATCGCCTCGAAAGGTAATCGGCGCGGCTGAGGCTCCATCCGGGCGATGGACCGGGTTGGGCAGGTTGACCTCCCGGGTCGTGGCACAATCGGCATGTGTCTGCGCCCCTCGTAGCCGCGCTGGAACGGCTGGCCGGGACCCTGGAGGGTCTCGACCTGAGGGCTGCGTCCGTCCTCGGCCAACACGACCTGGTCGTGACCCGCGATCGTGTCACGACGGCGATCCGTGAGTATCTGATCCCGAGGTTTGCCGAGCCCGAGAGGCCGCTGCTCGTCGTCTTCGCCGGGCCGACCGGTTCGGGCAAGTCGACGCTGGTGAACTCGCTCACCGGGCTGGAGCTGACCGCAGCGGGGGCGCTCCGCCCGACCACCTCCCGTCCGCTCGTCCTCACCGGCGACCCGGACCACGGAGCCGAGGTGGCGGGCGACCTGGACGCCGAGATGAGGACCGGCCTGGCGCCCGTCCTCGAGCACATGACCTTCGTGGACACACCGGACATCGACTCCACCGCGACCCGGCACCGCGTGATCGCCGAGGCGCTGATCGACCGGGCCGACATCGTCGTCTTCGTGGTCTCCGCGAGCCGCTACGCCGATGCCGTGCCCTGGGAGGTGCTGCGTCGCGCCATGTCCCGCGGCGCCACCGTCGTTCCCGTCATCAACCGCCTCGGTCCCGGCGGCAGCGCCGTGGTCACCGACTTCGCGGCGCGGCTCCGCGCAGCCGGGCTCGATGTCGCCCCGGTGCGGGTGCCCGAGCACCATCTCGTCTCCGGCGCCCAACGGCTCCCCGCCCCGGCGGTGCGGGAGCTGCGGCTCCGCCTGTACAAGGTCGCCAGGACGCGCCGGGAGCACGCCGCCGACACGGCGGAGCGGGTCTTCGGCAACACCCTCGACCAGGCCGCCTCCCTGGCGGACCGCCTGGAGACGGTCGCCGCCGAGGCCGCCGGGTTCGGGGAACGGCTCCGCGACGCCTTCGCCACGGGCCCTTCCGTCCAGGCTGACCCCGCACGCGAGTGGGCCGTCATCCGCGCCGAGAGCCTGTTGGGGAGGGTTCTGGGCCGGGGCTCCACCGAGACGCTCGCCTCGGGCCTGGTGGCGGAGGTGCACGGGAGGCTCACCGACCACGTGCTCACCCACGCCGAGGCCCTCCTCGCCCGGGCGGGCGGGCTCTCCGCCGTGTCGGAGCGGGCCCTGCCCCTGATCGAGAAGGCGGTCCGGTCATGGCTCGACTCGATGGACCCCAGGGGCGCGGCTGCCGCCCTCACCGACCCCGAGTGGGGCGACGACGCCCGCGGCGGGCTCGAGGCCGGGCTGGCCGGGGTGTGGCGGGAGGTCGGAGACTGGCTGGCCGGGGTGTGGGAGACCGGAACGGGCGCATCCGACCCCGCTGAGCTTCGGGAGCGCGTCGCCGACCTGGCGGCTGCGCGGCAGCTGGTCGATGCATGAGGCCCTGACCGGGCTCCTGGACACCGCCGACCTGGCGCTGGCGGCGACCCGGGAAGCCATCGGGGAGATGGAGTCGGTGGCCCGGCTGATCAACGACGCCCGGGTCCGGCTCGATCATCCCGAGGACGCGCTGGTGGTAGCGCTGGCGGGCGGCACCGGTTCGGGCAAGTCCAGCCTGTTCAACGCCCTGGTCGGGAGCGAGGCCGCTCCGGTGGGGCAGATCAGGCCGACGACCTCGGAGCCCGTAGCCGCGATACCGGGCGCCTACGGGTCCTCCTTCGACGGCTACCTCGACCTCCTCGGCATCGCCACCCGGGTGACCCATTCCCATTCCGGCTTCTGTCTCATCGACCTGCCCGACACCGACTCCGTGGTGGTCGCCAACCGGCACCGGGTGGAGCGGATCCTCCCCCGCATCGACGTGCTGGTGTGGGTGGTCGATCCCGAGAAGTACCGGGACGCGGCCCTGCACCACCGCTACCTCCGGGAGCTGGCCGGCTATCAGTCGCAGTTCCTCTTCGTCCTCAACCAGGTGGACCGCCTCGGCCCTGACGACGCGGCGGCAGTCGAGGCGGACCTGGCCGAGGCGCTCCGCGAGGACGGGATCACCGAGCCGCGCATCATCCGTACCTCGGTGCCGCCCGACCTGCCGCCGACCGGCGTCGACGACCTGCTCGCCGCCCTCGCCTCCCTGGCCGGGTGGCCGGAGACCCTGTACCGCAAGCTGATCATCGACCTGGGCCAGGCCGCCACCGAGATGGAGGCCGCCATCGGCAAGCCCGTCGGCTATCGGGACCTGATGGCGCCCGCCCTCGACTTCGCCGTCGCCTGCGTGCTGGTCGGTGACCGCAAGGGGGCCGTCGACTCCCTCACGAGGCTCGTGGACGACGTGGCTGGCCGGGTGGGAGGGGAGCCGGGACGGCGGATCGTCAGGGCCGGCGCCGCCCTGCCCGAGGGGGTGGAGCGTGTCGTCGCCGCCTTCAAGCGTGTCCCTTATCCACATCTGCCGCTGCCGCGGAAAGGGATAGTGGAGATCTCGGGGGGGGCGGCAGCGTCAAGAACAAAAAAGATCACATACAGAGGATCATG
>QGUS01000164.1 GCA_003242515.1 Actinomycetota bacterium | reverse complement strand
CGGGTGTTTCCGGCCCAGGGGGGGGCCCGGGCGGGGGCCGGATTCGTGGCCTACGGGACGGACCGGCTCGGACAGGCGGTTGTCTGGCCCGCAGCCGACGGGATCGCCTGGGACCGGCACCCCCTGCCCGTCGGAGACCACGCTCCGAGCAGCGTCTGGTTCCAGGCCGCCACGACGCACGGCGATCTGGTCGTGCTCGCCGTCGTGGAGTGGCACGACCCGGTGCAGGCGGCCGTGAACCGGCGCTACCCCGGCTTCATGGGGTGGCTGTTCGAGGACCCGGCCGGGGAGACGCTGGTCGGGATCTCCGGGCCGCTCGGGATCGGGATGGCCGTGAGACCCGAAGACCTGGGCGTCGACCCGGCGAACCTTCCCGAGACGACGGGCCGCCTGACGATCCACTCGGGCCGACCGGAGGAGGGCTCCTGGCACCGGATCGTGGAGTCGGAGACCAGAGGGTTTCTGCCCCTCGTCCACCAGCTACTGCCCGGACCGGATGGGCGGATCTGGATGGTGGGCACGACGCCCAAGGCTTCGACCGACGGCGTCACTTGGGAGCCGATCGCCCAGGTCCCCTATCCATCGTTGGTGCATCCCTGGAACGGCAGATACGTCCGAAAGGGCTGGGACATCTACGGCAACCTCCGCATCGAGGTCTCCGAGGACCTGAGGAACTGGGAGCTGATGTTCCAGCCGTCGCTGACGGCCTTCCCGTGGTGCTGTGGCAGCGTCGAACGGTCCGAGACGCTCTTCACGGGACCCGGAGGGATCGGCTTCACCGGATTCGACGCGCACTTCGCGACCCAGGACAGGGGCGCCGTCATCCTGGCACGCGACGGTTACCGCCTCGACCTCGCCGGCGGCATGCACGGGCCGGCCCTGTTCCGCGAGGACACGATGATCGCGGAGTACGTGCCCGAGCTCGCCGACCCGGACCGGCCGCTGTTCCGGGTCGAAGACGACACGGTGGTGTTCCTCGACCCTGACACGCGCGAGGATCTGGTGGCCTTCGCCATCGAGGAGATCGAGGAGCACGCCAACGCCTGGGCGGACTCGTACCGAATGGTCCCGATCCGTGAGACCCACTTCCTGTTCTTCTCCCCGGACGGCGAGGACTGGACCAGCCACGACGTCAGCGGCATGGTGCCACTGAGGGAAGAGGTCCGGTTGCTGATCGGCCGTGACCGGATCCTGCTCATGGGGGACGGCCCCGATGGGGCCGTGGTGTGGGTCGGAATTCCGCCGGGTCGATGACCGCTGCCCGATAGCCTGCACCCGACGGAGGTACCGGTTGACCGCCCCTATCCCGGACACACCTCATGAGACGGCGGGCCGGCAGACACCGCCGGGTCGGCGGAGACTCGCCCTGGGGGCCGCGCTGGCGCTGGTCGCAGGTGCGGCAGCCCTTTTCGCAGCGACCCAGCCGGGCCCGCCGCCGCAGGCGGTGGAGACCACCACGACGACCGTGGCCCCGCCTCTGGTCACCACCACGACGCTCGGTGTGGAGCTTCAGGGCGAGCCGCTCGAACTGCAGGTGGCGGCTGAGCTCGATCGGGTAGGGATCCCGAACCGGATCGCACAGCTCGCCAGTGGCGAACTGCTCCTCGTCGGCTACGAGTACGGGTGGGGGGAGAGCCGAGCGGTGCTCCTGTTGTCACCGGACGGGGACCGCTGGCGCGAGGCGGACCTGCCGCCGTTCTCGCCCACCAGCACCTCGGTCGAGGTGATCGATGGGCGGATCTACGCGTACGGGGCCGGCACCGACGGCCGGCCCGCGATCTGGATCTCGGACGACGCCAGGGAGTGGACCGTGATCCCGGTCGGCGAGGAGCCGGGCTGGAGGGTGTCGGCTGTCCTGATCGCCGACGACCTGGTCATGGCCGAGTTGTTCGAGGAGGAGGAATCACCGCTCACCGAGGAACTCGTCCGCCGCTTCGGGCCTTTGGGCCGACATGGCGGGACCGCCAGCGACGGCACGAACGTCTGGGTGATCGTGCACCTCCCGCTCGGGATCCAGATCGCCGAGTTGGCCCCCGAGGAACTCGGCCTGACCCCGGAGGATCTGGAGTACCGGGAGAGCCAGACCAGGGTGATGGCCACCACCGACCTGGAACGCTGGTACGAGGCGACACGGCCCCCCGGAGATGCGACGCGGTGGTACTTCCGGGGCCCGGATGGCGCCCTGTGGGCGACGGCGCCGACCCCGGGGGAGGGACCAGACGCATATGCGACCCGCGACGGGATCACCTGGGAGCCGCGTCAGTTCGGTGACGGTGCGTCGGCCGGCCGGTTCGACGTCACCGCGATGGCGTTCGACGGCAGCTACCTCGTCGTCCGGGGTGCACAGGTCGTCTCGGGATCATTGCGGGAGCACCTCGCCCATCCCGACTGGTGGTGGTTCACGTCCGTGACGGGCAACGACCATGGCCTGGTCGCCGTTGCGTCGCTGCAATACGACCCGCAGCGGGAAACGCTCGTCCGGGAGAACCCGACCTACGAGAAGGCCCACCAGGGCCATCTGATCAGGCTGACGCTCACCGGCCTCGAGGTGCTGGATCCGGACTCCGGAGATGTGCTGTCGAGGATCGGAACCCGTGGTGGCTCAACGGACGCCCGCTACCGGTTCGACGTGCCCACCCAGACCCTGCACCTCCTCGACGGAGAGGGGAGGGAGCTGGTCACCTTCACCGTCGAGGAACTTGCAACCCTCGAGCGGGAGTTCGACATCGCCTCGCAGCCCGAGGACCTGAAGCCCCCGACGGTCGTCCTGTTCTCCACCACCGATGCCTGCTCCTGGACCGTCCAGGACATCACCGGGACCGTCGGGAGGAGCTTCGTGACCGGCAGCGGGGTGATCGACCGCACCCTCTACGTCCTGGCGGCACCCTGGCCGGAGCTGCAGCAGGGCCAGGTCCTCCGTGCGGAACTGCCAGACGGCTCCGGCTGCTGATCCGGCCCTATCCGGCCGCGGCGGTACCGTGACGCCCGGATGGGTGAGGCACCAATGCAGCACGACCGGCGGCATCGCCGCGCCGTCGCCGCAGGCGCGGGCCTCTTCGCCATTATCGCCGGGCTGCTCGCAGTGAGTGTCCTCACACAACCCGGGCCGGCCTCCACGACCACCACGGCCCCGGCCGGCACCACGACCACCGCCGCGGTGGTGCCCGGCGGTGAGCTCCTCGCGTTCGAGACCATGGGTCTCGACGGCTCCCCCATCGTGATCGCACCGGTCCCCACCGGCGAGACGGTCGTCGTGGTCGCCTCACCCGACGGGTCGGTGGAGGCCATGGCCACCACCGGGGGCCCGTGGGAGCATCTCCCCTCCCCCGTGGAGGAGGGTGCCGTCGTAGCGGCGGGCGCCACCGTGCCCGACGCAGTCGTGCTCCACGGACACGACGCGTCCGGCGCAACCGCGATCTGGCTGAGCCGGGACGGCCGGTCCTGGCAGAAGGCCGTGGTCGACCCGTCCGGACGCCGCTCGGTGGTGGGTGTCGCCGGCGGCGGGGCCCTGATCTTCTCCTGGGGGCTGGAAGACGGCTGGAGGCTCCTCGACGCCGCGCTCGTGGAACGCATGGGCCCGGCAGGCCGCCGGTACCAGCTCTTCTCCCAGGGCGACGGCCCGGCGGAGGTGCTGGCCCAGAGCCCGCTCGGGCTCCCCATCGGCCGGTTCACCCTGGACGAGCTGGGAGTCGACCCGGCCGACCTCGAGACCGGTGTGCAGTGGGCCATGGCCAGCCGCGACGGCGTGGAATGGACGGAGGCCGCCCTGCCCGACGACAGGTTCCCGTCCAGCCCCTTCGCCGGTGACGACGGGAGGGTCTACGACATCGACGTGGAGGGGCTCCTCCTCTCCACCGGAGACGGCCTCACCTGGGTGGAGGAGGCGGTCATAGGCGCACCCGGCATCGTCATCCAGCCGTGGCGGGGCTGGCTCTCCCACGGGCCGGACCCGATCCTCTGGGCCAGCCGGGACGCGTCCGCCTGGCGCGAGATCGACCTGGGCCCCCTGTTCGCCGAGCCCGAACTGTGGAAGCTGGGTGGCGTGGCTGCGGGCGACGCCGGACTGGCCGTGGTCGCGATGCAGCAGTCGGCGATCGGCGAGCCCCGGCCGGCGACCGTCGAGGCACGCTACGGGCAGCACCTGGTCCGGGTCACCGACGCGGCCGTGGAGGTGGCCGCACCCGGCGGGGAGACCCTCGTGTCCATCCCCCGGACCGCAGTGGCGCCCGACCCCCGGGTGTCGTTCGACCCCGCGGCCCAGGAGGTGACCATCGGCGACGACGCGGGCACGCCGCTGATCACCCTGTCCATCGAGGAGCTGGGACGGCTCGAGGACGAACACGAGGACGCCGCCATGGGAGCCGCTCCGGAGATCGCCTCCGCCCTCCTCACCTCCCCCGACGGCTGCGCCTGGACCACCCAGGAGCTCGGCGTCGGCCCCGGTCGGACCATCCACGACGTCCGCATCGTCGGCGCCCGGGTGTTCCTGGTGATCGGCGGGACCTTCCGGCTCGACCGCACCGAACTGTGGTGGGCCGACCTCCCGGCCGGCGGCGGGGCCG
>QGUS01000163.1 GCA_003242515.1 Actinomycetota bacterium | reverse complement strand
CGCGGCCACGTTCGATTGTGTATAAGAGACAGTTGTCCGCGGTCCTGTCGTCCCCGTCGCGAAGCGATGGGGCAGGGGGGTGGTCCCTCCCGGGCAGGATTCGTGCGCGTAGCCAGATGATGCGCCCCGTAGTCATCCTCGGTGCCACCGGCTCCATTGGAACCCAGACCCTCGAGGTCGTCGAGGGCCTGGGGCTGGAGGTCGTCGGTCTCGCCGCTCGCCGGCCGTCGCCGGAGATGGCCGGGCTGGCCCGGTCCCATCCGGACGCCCGGGTCGTGGTGACCGGCGGATCGGAGGAGGAGCGGGAGGACTTCGCCCGGATGGCGGGTTGTCCCGTGGAGTTCGGCACCGACGCCATGGTCGACCTCGCCGGGACCCCCGGGACGACGGTGGTGAACGGCGTGGTCGGCGCCGCCGGTCTCAGGGCCAGTGTCGCCGCCCTGGAGGCAGGCAACCGCCTCGCGCTGGCCAACAAGGAGAGCCTGGTGGCCGGCGGTCCCGTGGTGATCGGGGCCCGGGACGGGGCGGGGGGGAGTTGGACCCGGTCGGCTCGGAACACTCCGCCCTCCCCCAGGGCCTCGTGGGGGAGGAGCCCGACACCGTCCAGCGCATCCTCCTCACCGCGTCCGGAGGCCCCTTCCGGGGCTGGGACAGGGAGCGTCTGTCCACCGTCACCCCGGCCCAGGCGCTGGCGCACCCGACCTGGGACATGGGGCAGCGGATCACCATCGACTCGGCCACCCTGTTCAACAAGGGCCTGGAGGTCATCGAAGCTCACTTCCTCTTCGGCCTCGACTATGACCGGATCGACGTGGTGGTGCACCCGCAGTCGGTGCTGCACTCGGTGGTCGAGTTCGTCGACGGCTCCTGGAAGGGACACCTGGGGTATCCCGACATGCGTATCCCCATCCAGTACGCCATCACCTACCCGACGAGGCGGCCGTCCCCGGCGCGGAGGTTCGATTTCGCCGGCAACACCCTGGTCTTCGAGGAGGCGGACCGGGAGGCCTTCCCGGCCCTCGACATCGCCTACGCCGCCGGCCGGGCGGGCGGGTCGGCTCCGGCCGTCCTCAATGCCGCCGACGAGGTGGCGGTGGCCGCGTTCCTCCAGGAGCGGATCGGGTTCACCTCGATCCCGAGGATCGTGGAGCTCGCGCTGGAGCAGGTGGAGCACCGCGAGATCGAGACGGTCGACGACGTGATCGAGGTCGACCAGGAGGCGCGGTCGGTGGCGGCATCGCTCGTTTCGGGCGCCTGTTAGAGGGAACCCCTGGATAACCTGGCCTGGCAGTGGTCGGTGGGATCGCAGCGATAGTCGCCATCATCTTCTTCGTCCTCGCTCACGAGGCCGGGCACTACCTCGCGGCCAAGGCGACCGGGATGAAGGTCACCGAGTTCTTCTTCGGGTTCGGGCCGAAGCTGTGGTCCACGAAGAAGGGCGAGACCGAGTACGGCTTCAAGGCGGTCCCGCTCGGCGGGTATGTGCGCATCGTCGGGATGAACCCGGTCGAGGAGGTGCCCGTCGAGGACTTCGGGCGCACCTACCGGGAGAAGAAGTTCTGGGAGAAGTCGGTCGTCGTCCTGGCCGGCGTCGGCGCCAACTTCCTCCTCGCCTTCATGATCTTCTACGGCCTCGTGCTGGCCAACGGCATCCCCACGCTGGAGCCCGTGGTCGCCAGCGTCGTGGAGGGCGCTGCCGCCGAGCAGGCGGGGCTTCAGGAGGGCGACCGGATCGTCGCCATCGGCGGCCAGGAGATCACGCACTGGGAGGACGTACCGGCCCGTATGGCGGAGATCGGCCCCAACGAGACGGTGATCACCGTGGAGCGTGACGGTCAGCGGATGGACATCACCGTGAAGCTCGGGGCCCGGGAGGACGCACCGGGCGTGGGCTTCCTCGGTGTCAGCCCGACCATCGGGGCCATCGAGGTCGGTCCGCGAGAGGCGGTCGGCCTGGCGGGTGAGATCGTCGGCGGCGCGGTGAAGCAGACCTTCGTCGGACTGGGGCGGATGGTCCGGCCCGACTCGCTGCTCCAGTTCCTCGGTGTGCTCGTCGGTGACACCGACGTGCCTGACGAGATCCGCCCGGTGAGCCCGATCGGGATCGTGAACATCGGGTCGCAACTCTCCAACGTCGCCGTGTTCCTCGAGATGATGGCGTCGGTGAACGTGATCCTCGGGACGCTGAACCTGCTGCCGCTCTTCCCGCTCGACGGCGGCCACTTCGCCGTGGCGCTCTACGAGAAGGTGA
The DNA here is from genome assembly GCA_003242515.1 of Actinomycetota bacterium. Lineage (GTDB taxonomy): Bacteria > Actinomycetota > Acidimicrobiia > Spongiisociales > ZC4RG35 > ZC4RG35. The sequence goes on along the minus strand of QGUS01000163.1, from coordinate 2,335 downwards.
CGGGGCGCCACGCCAACATGAAGGCGCTGATCCCGATCGCCACTGCCGTCGTGGGGTTCATCGTCTTCATGGGCCTCGTCGGGATCATCCTCGACATCTTCAACCCCATCAGGCTCTGAGGCGCAGCATCGCCGGCGCCGGTGCCGGGCGCTTCGACCATCGGTCGCGACCTCCAGGCGGGGCCCATCTCACTCCCGGTTCTCCCCCGTGGAGCGGCAGCGGAACGGGGGAGAAACGCCGGAGGCGGGGAGGGGGCGCGGCCCGAAGGGCCGCCGGGCGACCACCGGGTCAAGCGCGAGCCATTCGAACCAACTGACCCGACCTCGTGAGCCCGGGTACCCCTGGTGCCGCTCGCGCCGTAGGGGCCGCCGAGATACCGGAAACGCATCCAGGGCCGGTACCGTTAGCCCGTGACTTTCGAGCGTCGCATCACCCGCCAGCTCCATGTCGGCTCGGTCCCCGTCGGTGGCGGCGCACCGGTCTCCGTCCAGTCGATGACGACCACCAAGACGGCCGACGTCGACGGCACGCTGGCCCAGGTGTACGCCCTCGCCGCGGCCGGGGCCGACATCGTCCGCATCACCTGCAACGACGTCGACGCCGCCCAGGGCCTGGCCGAGATCATCCCCCGCAGCCCGGTCCCGATCATTGCCGACATCCACTACCAGTACCGGCTGGCGCTGGCTGCGCTGGAGGCGGGCGTCCACGGCCTCCGGCTCAACCCGGGGAACATCCGCAGGGAGGAACACATCAAGGCCGTGGCCATGGAGGCCAAGGACCGGGGTGTGCCCATCCGCATCGGCGTGAACGCCGGCTCGCTCGACAAGGACCTGCTGGAGAAGTACGGGGCGCCGGTGCCGGAGGCGCTGGTCGAGTCGGCGCTGTGGGAGGCGAACCTGCTCGAGGAGGTCGGCTTCACCGACATCAAGATCTCGGTCAAGCACTCCAACGTCCCTCAGATGATCCAGTCCTATCGGCTCCTCTCGGAGCGGACCAACTACCCGCTCCACCTGGGCGTCACCGAGGCTGGACCGCCCCCCACGGGTCTGATCAAGTCCGTGGCCGGGATCGCCACCCTCCTCAACGAGGGCATCGGCGACACCATCCGGTTCTCGCTGACCGCCGACCCGGTGGAGGAGGCCCGGGCCGGGCGCCAGCTCCTGGAGTTCCTCGGCCTCCGTGAACGGAAGGGCCTCGACCTGATCGCCTGCCCGTCCTGCGGCCGGGCGGAGGTCGACGTGATCAAGGTCGCCACGGAGGCGCAGCGGCTGCTGGAGCAGGAGAACCTCCCGATCCAGGTGGCGGTTATGGGCTGTGTGGTGAACGGGCCGGGCGAGGCGCGTGAGGCCGACATCGGCATCGCCTCGGGCCGCGGCCGGGGCCATCTGTTCATCAAGGGTCAGGTGGTCCGGGTGGTGCCCGAGGACGAGATGGTCGAGGCGCTGCTCGAGGAGGCCCGGAAGCTGGTGGAGGAGGGTGTCGAGGCCCGTCTCGCTGCCGCCGACGCCAATGCCGCCGCTATCGCCGAGGCGGAGCGGCTCCAGCTGGTGGAGATCAAGGGCGACGCCAACCGGGCGGCGGAGCGCAGGGCCCGGGTCGCCGAGATCGCCGAAGGCTCCTGAGCGGTCGGGCTTCCACGCCATCCCGAAACGGTCCCGGGCGAAGACGGAGAAGCCGTCGTTTCCCCGCCGTTCCGTCCGCGCTCTGGGCCGTCCCGTCGTCCGGATTCACGCACCGGGGAGACTGCGCGCGCCGTCGGACCGTCGCTGTCGGGCCCGCTCCGCAGCCGATCGTCGCTGTTCCAGCACGGGATTAGGGTCATTCGCGCAACTGCGACGGAGGAGTCATGGAGAAGCGTCGTCTCGGTACCAACGGCCCCGAGCTGCCCGTGGTGGGCCTGGGCACGTCGAAGACCCTGGAGATCGCCGACGACAACGGCGTCGCCGAGGACCTCATCGACACCGCGCTCGACCAGGGTGTCGTCGTGTTCGACACCTCCCCGATGTACGGCAGGGCGGAGGAGATCCTCGCCCGGGGCCTCGGGTCGCGCCGGGGTGAGGCTTTCGTCGCCACGAAGATCTGGACGCCGTCCCCGGAGGAGGGGCGGCGGTGGTTCGCCCAGGTGCTCGAGTGGTACGGCGGCTACATCGACCTCCTCCAGATCCACAACCTCGTCGCCTGGCGGGAGCACCTCCCCATGCTGGAGCAGGCGAAAGAGGAGGGGAAGATCGGGATGATCGGCGCCACCCACTGGCAGGCTGCGGCCTTCGGCGAGCTCGAGGAGGTCATGCGGACGGGCCGCATCTCCCAGATCCAGGTCCCCTACAACCCGGGG
>QGUS01000162.1 GCA_003242515.1 Actinomycetota bacterium | reverse complement strand
GGCACCGCTAGGACCCAGCGCGACTTCGACGCCGCGGTCCGCGCGGCTGTCCGCTTCCAGGACATCTTCGGTAAGGACAACTTCTTCATCGAGGTCCAGGACCACGGCATCCCCGCCCAGAGGCGGATCATGGGCGACCTCATCGAGATCTCGAAGAAGATCGGCGCGCCCCTCCTGGCCACCAACGACGCCCACTACACGCACAAGGAGGAGCACGACATGCACGACATCCTCCTGTGCGTACAGACGGGCTCCCTGCGCAACGAGAGCGGGCGGCTGCGGTTCGAGGGACCGGAGTTCTACGTGAAGAGCGCCGCCGAGATGCGCCGGATCTTCCCCGACGACGAGTACCCGGGGGCCTGCGACAACACGCTGTGGGTCGCCGAGCGGGTCGAGACGGAGATCGAGCTCGGGAAGATCCTCCTGCCGCACTTCCCGGTGCCGCCCGGCGAGACCGAGGTCACCTATCTGCGAAAGCTCGTCGAGCAGGGCGCCCGCGAGCGCTACGGCCCCGAGCCCGGAGCGCGGGTGTGGGAGCGCATCGAGCACGAGCTGAAGATCATCGAGGAGATGGGGTTCCCCGCGTACTTCCTCATCGTGTGGGACCTCATCCGCCACGCCCGGGAGAAGGGCATCCGGGTCGGTCCCGGCCGTGGCTCCGCGGCGGGCTCCATCGTCTCCTACTGCCTGCGGATCACCGACATCGACCCGCTCGAGTACGGGCTGATCTTCGAGCGGTTCCTCAACCCGGGCCGCAAGCAGATGCCCGACATCGACATGGACTTCGACGAGCGCTACCGGGGAGAGATGATCCGGTACGCCGCCGAGAAGTACGGCCAGGACCGGGTCGCCCAGATCATCACCTTCTCCACGATCAAGGGAAAGCAGGCGATCCGCGACGCCGCCCGGGTGCTGGGCCACCCCTACTCCCTGGGCGACCGCATCGCCAAGGCGATGCCGCCGATGATCCTGGGCAAGGACCCGACGCTCGACCAGGTGTTGCTGCCCCCGCCCCCCGACGCCCCGTCGGAGGTGAAGGATTGGTACGCCAACGGCCAGGGCCTGCGCGAGATGTACGAGTCCGACCCGGCGGTGAAGGAGGTCGTCGAGGCCGCCCGGGGCCTGGAGGGCCTGCGCCGCCAGGACTCCATCCACGCCGCCGCGGTGGTGATCGCCCCCGAGCCCCTCACCAACATCGTCCCGATCCAGCGGAAGGGCGAGGGCGCCGAAGTCGTCACCCAGTTCGAGATGAAGGCCGTCGAGGAGCTGGGCCTCCTCAAGATGGACTTCCTGGGCCTGCGGAACCTCTCGATCATCGAGCGGTGCCTGGAGCTGATCGAGCAGACCCACGGGACCCGGGTCGACATCGACAACGTCCCGCTCGACGACGAGAAGACCTTCGAGCTGCTGCAGGCGGGGAACACGGTGGGCGTGTTCCAGCTCGAAGGCAGCGCCATGCGGGCGCTGATCAGGTCGCTCCGGCCGGACCGCTTCGACGACGTGGTCGCCCTGGTGGCCCTGTACCGGCCCGGCCCGATGGGCGCCAACATGCACAACCTCTACGCCGACCGGAAGAACGGTCGGGTCCCGGTCGAGCCGCTCCACCCGGCGCTGGGCGACCTCCTCGAGGACACCTACCAGATCATGGTGTACCAGGAGCAGGTGCTCATGGTGGCCCAGCGTCTGGCGGGCTACTCGTTCGCCGACGCGGAGAACCTCCGCAAGGCGATGGGCAAGAAGGTCAAGTCCGTCATGGAGGCGGAGCGGGAGAAGTTCATCAAGGGCTGTGTCGCCCAGGGGCACTCCGAGGAGACCGGCCGTGAGATCTTCGAGCTCATCGAGCACTTCGCCGGGTACGGCTTCAACAAGTCCCACTCCGCGGGCTACGGCTTCGTCGCCTACCAGACCGCCTACCTGAAGGCCCACTATCCGGCCGAGTACATGGCGGCGCTCCTCACCGCCACCAAGCGGGACAAGGACCGCACCGCCGTCTACCTGGCGGAGTGCCGCCAGCTGGGCATCGAGGTGATGGTGCCCGACATCAACGAGTCGGACTCCGACTTCACCGTGCACGAAGGGCGGATCCGCTTTGGCCTGTCGGCCATCCGGAACGTCGGCGAGGGCGTGGTCGAGAAGATCGTCGAGGCCCGGGAGGAGGGCGGCCCGTTCACCTCCTTCGGGGACTTCATCAACCGGGTCGACATGTCGGCCCTCAACAAGCGGACGGTGGAGTCGCTGATCCTGGCCGGGGCGTTCGACGGCCTGAAGCTGCCACGGCGGGGGCTGGTGCTCATCCACGAGCAGGCGATCGACCAGGTCGTGGAGCGGCGCCGCAACGAGGAGATGGGCCAGTTCTCGCTGTTCGGGGGCGAGCAGGCCAGCGAGGGCGAGGGCGAGATCCAGGTCCCCGATCTCGAGTTCTCCTCGAAGGAGAAGCTCGCCCGGGAGAAGGAGATGCTGGGCCTCTACGTCTCCGACCACCCGCTGCTCGGCGTGGCCACCGCCCTGGCGGCGGCGACGACCCACCGCATCCCGGAGCTGGCGGACCTCCAGGACCGGGCCAACGTGTCCATCGGCGGCCTGGTGTCCAACATCACCCGCCGGTGGACCAAGAACGGCGACCCGATGATGTTCTTCCAGCTGGAGGACATGGAGGGGTCGGTGGAGTGCATCGCCTTCCCGAAGACCGTGCACGAGTTCGGCGCCCTGGTGGTGGAGGACGCGATCCTCGTGGTCACCGGCAACGTCGACGCCCGCTCCGACGACGTGAAGGTCATGGTCCGGGAGATCAAGGAGCTCCAGGCCCGGGACGACTCCGTGGTCCGGCTCGGGGTGCCGGCGTCGCGGCTGACCCCGGAGACGGTGGTGTCGCTGAAGAACATCCTGCGCAACCACCCGGGCACGGCGCCCGTGTTCCTCCACCTCACCGACAACGGGAACACCAAGGTGCTCCGGCTCTCCGACGAGCACAAGGTGGAGCCCCGCACGGCGCTCTTCGCCGAGCTCAAGGAGCTGTTGGGCCCGAAGGCGATCCTGTAGCGCGTTCGCCTCCCGGTGCGGTCCGGTGCCGCTGCGAGGTGAGCCCTACCGCGCCCGCCGCCTGCCGATGGCGTAGCCGATCAGTCCCGAGGCCACCACGGCGGTGGACATTCCCGCCACCGCCAGCGCCTGCTTGGTCTTGCGGGCGAAGATCACGATGGGCCAGCCCCGCTGCCGGGCCACTGCGGTGAGCTCACCGTCCGGGTTGACCGCCACCGGATGCCCGACCAGCTCCAGCATGGGCAGGTCGGAGACCGAGTCGGAGTAGGCGTAGCAGAGCTGGAGGTCGTAGCCCCGGTCTTGGGCCAGCTTCTCGATGGCCTCCGCCTTGCCCGGGCCGTAGACGAACGGCCCGTCGAGCCGGCCCGTGTAGTGCCCGTCGATGATCTCGCCCCTGGTGCCGATGGCCCCGGTCATCCCCAGTGCGGCCGCCAGCGGCTCCACCAGCGGCTGCGGGGATGCGGAGACGATCCAGGTGTCCCGCCCGTGGGAGTGGTGCATCTCGATCAGGTCCCGGGACTCCGGGCGGACCCTGGCGATCAGGTTGGGCGTGACCTCCGCCTCGAGGGCCTTCAGCGACTCCACGGAGGCCCCGGCGATCCGCGTCAGCATGTCCTGGCGGGTGCTCTCCGCCGCGTCGCCGTCGCCCTTGTCGCCGAACAGCTTGAACACGATGGCGTCCCGGGCCCAGCGGGCGATCTCGGCGTTGGTGGCGAACCCCTGCCTCCAGGCGGCGACACCGAGGGTCAGCACCGACGCCCCGGAGATGAGCGTCCGGTCGAGGTCGAAGTACGCTGCCGCCTCGGTCATGCGGGGGAATCTATCCCGAGATCGCCCCACGGGAGGCCCTGTGCCGAGGCGGCGAGCGCCGTGAGGCCCTCGAGGTCGGTGGGCGGCCGGGCGCTGAGCGGGATCGACGCCACCGTCGCCCCGTAGCGCGCCGAGAACTCGTCGCGGAAGTCCCGCTGCCGGACGGTCTCGGACGACCACAGGTCGACGATCTCCCTGACGTCCGCGGCCAGCCTCCTGGGCGGGTTGGCCCAGGCATCGGGGAGGGTCCGGTTGAAGACGACCGCCTTCGGCGTGGATGCGATGTCCGGGAGGGTCCGGTAGAAGCGGATCGCCTCGTGCAGCGGGGCCGGGCTGGTGGTGGTCACCACCAGGATCGCCGCATCCCGCAGCACCCGCTCGATCTCCCGGCCGCGCTGGGCGACGCCGTCGTAGGTGGTGCGCAGGTCGAGGAGGAACTCGGTCACCCGCTCGAGGAGGTCGGAGCCGAGCACCGTGTCGGCGATCCGGAGCACCGGCCGTGCGGCACGCTCGTAGAAGAACCGGCGCCCGGGCAGGGGGCCGCCGGTGATCCACCGGAGGAGGCGGCCGCCCACCAGGTCCGCCATCTGCGCCGGGGCGGTGAAGAAGTCGATGCCGCCGCCGGACGGCGGGGTGTCCACGACCACCAGGTCCCACGCCTTCGCCTGCACGTAGGTGGCGGCCTGGTCGGCGGCCGCGTAGGCCTGGGAGGCGGGGAAGTGCTCGGCGGCGGCGAGGAAGA
>QGUS01000161.1 GCA_003242515.1 Actinomycetota bacterium | reverse complement strand
GTCCCAGTTGACCCGGGGCCGGAGCCCGGCGAACAGGTCGGACGGGTAGCGGCCGGACAGCATGTCGAGGGTGGCGTCGAAGACGTTCCGGGTGAGGCCCGCATAAGGGGCAGCCCGGCGCACGATCCCGTAGAGGCGTGCCGAGGTGATCCCTGGGAAGGGCACCGCGGCCCCCGCCAGGTGCTGGGTGAGGACGTCGAGGGGGTTGGCCGGGATCCGGATCTCCTCCACCTGCCGCTCCGCCATCAGATGGGTCACCGCGGTGGCGGCCAGGAGGTCGCCCCGGTACTTGGGGAAGACCCGCCCCACCGACCGTCCGCCCACCTGATGCCCGGCCCGCCCGACACGCTGCAGACCCGATGCGACGGAGGTGGGGGCCTCCACCTGGATCACCAGGTCCACCGCACCCATGTCGATGCCCAGCTCCAGCGACGAGGTGGCGACCACGGCGCGGAGCTCGCCGCTCTTGAGGGCGCCTTCGATCTCGAGCCGCTGTTCCCGGGACACCGAGCCGTGGTGGGCCCGGGCCAGCTCCTCCCCTGCCACGGAGTTGATCCCGGCGCAGATGCGCTCGGCGACGCGCCGGGAGTTGGCGAAGACGATCGTGCTGCGGTGCTCCCGGATCAGCTCGACGAGACGCGGGTAGATGGCCGTCCACATCGAGCGGGCCTCCCCGCCGCCGGTGCCCGGGTTCTCCATGTCCTCCACCGGCACCTCGACGAGCAGGTCCAATTCCCGCTCGGGAGGGACGTCCACGATGGTCACCGGCCTCGGCGACCACCCGTCGTCGTCCGGCAGCCCGCCGCCGAGGAACCGGGCCACCTCCTCGAGGGGCCTCTGGGTGGCGGAGAGGCCGATGCGCTGCGGGGGCCGCTCGGCGATCTCCTCCAGCATCTCCATGGTCAGCGCGAGGTGGGCGCCCCGCTTGGTCCCGGCCACGGCGTGGACCTCGTCGACGATCACCCAGCGCACCGTGCGGAGGACCGAACGGGCCGCGGAGACAAGGATCAGGTAGAGCGACTCGGGGGTCGTGATGAGGATGTCGGGCGGGTTGCGCTCCATCCGGCGGCGGTCCCGCGCCGGGGTGTCACCGGTCCGGATGAAGGTCGTCACCTCGGGGGGCTCCAGGCCGAGGCGCCGCGCCGTCCCGGCGATGCCCACCAGCGGCTGACGCAGGTTGCGGTCCACGTCGTGGGCTAGGGCCTTGAGCGGGGAGACGTAGAGGACGCGGCAGCGCTCGGGACGGTCGGGCGCCGGCTCCGACATGATCCGGTCGAGCGACCACAGGAAGGCGGCCAGCGTCTTCCCGGAGCCGGTCGGGGCGTGGATCAGGGTGTGCTCGCCGGACGCCGCGATCGCAGGCCACCCGCGCTCCTGAGCGGGCGTGGGCCGTCCGAAGGTCTCCTCGAACCACGCCCGGGTCGCGGGGGTGAACTGGGCCAGATGGTCCACCACCCGAACGTAACAGCAGGGGCCGACATATCTCCCCGGTTGAAGGGACGCGCCCGGGACTTCCGCGTTAGCCTCCCGCCCCTGTGACGACGCCCGTCCTCGAGGTCAAGGAGCTGAAGACGCGTTTCCGCACGCAGGACGGTGTGGTGCACGCGGTCAACGGGGTGAGCTTCGACCTGAAGCGGGGCGAGTTCCTGGGCGTCGTCGGCGAGAGCGGCTCGGGCAAGTCGGTGACGATGATGTCGCTGCTCCGCCTCATCCCGATGCCGCCCGGCGTCATCGAGTCGGGGACCGCCATGTTCGACGGGCAGGACCTGATCTCGATGGACATCGACGACCTGCGCCAGATCCGCGGCGGCCGCATCGGCTTCATCTTCCAGGACCCGCTCACCTCGCTGAATCCGGTGCTCACCATCGGGTACCAGATCGAAGAGGCCCTGCGGATCCACACCGACATCCCCGAGAAGGAACGCTCGAAGCGCGCCCAGGAGCTGCTCGAGCTGGTCGGGATCCCGGCCGCCCGGCAGCGCCTCCGCGCCTACCCGCACGAGCTGTCGGGCGGCATGCGGCAGCGGGTGATGATCGCCATGGCCCTGGCGTGCAACCCCCGGGTGATCATCGCCGACGAGCCGACCACCGCCCTGGACGTCACCATCCAGGCACAGATCATCGAGATCGTCCGCGACCTGCGCGAGCAGCTCGGCACCGCGGTCATCTGGATCACCCACGACCTCGGCGTGATCGCCGGGCTCGCCGACCGGGTCCTCGTCATGTACGGCGGGAAGATCGTGGAGGAGGCCCCCGTCCGGCCCCTCTACAAGAACCCGCTCCACCCCTACACCAAGGGGCTGCTGGGCTCGGTCCCCCGCCTCGACCAGAAGGGCTCCAAGCTGGTCAACATCAAGGGCCAGCCTCCGAGCCTCTACCAGGAGCCCACCCACTGCAGCTTCGCGCCCCGCTGCCCGTACGCCTTCGAGCGGTGCTGGCAGGAGGTCCCCCCGCTGGTCGAACGCGAGCCGGGACGCCGCGTCGCCTGCTTCTGGGACCTGGAGCGGGAGACCGAGTACGACCCGGGGCAGGCCCCGATGCTGGAGGTGGTGGAAGGTGACGGCTGAGGCCCTCGCATCCCAGACCCCGGCGCCGGCGCCCGAGCGCGAGGTTCTGCTCAGTGTCCGGGACCTGAAGAAGCACTTCCCGATCACCAAGGGCGTCTTCCGCCGCCAGGTCGGCGCCATCAAGGCGGTCGACGGCGTCACATTCGACATCTACCGGGGCGAGACCCTGGGCCTCGTCGGCGAGAGCGGCTCCGGCAAGTCGACCACCGGCCGCGCCATCCTCCAGCTGGAGAAGGCCACCTCCGGCTCGGTCGTCTTCGCGGGGACCGAGCTCACCACCCTGCCGTCCGGCCAGATGCGGCAGCTGCGGCCCCGGATGCAGATGGTGTTCCAGGACCCGCACGCCTCCCTCAACCCGAGGATGACGGTCGGGTCGATCATCGCCGAGCCGCTGCGCGAGCACGGCACCGCCCGCGGCGACGAGCAGCGCCGGCGGGTCGAGGAGCTGCTGTCGATGGTGGGCCTCGACCCGGTGCACGCCAATCGCTACCCGCACGAGTTCTCCGGCGGCCAGCGCCAGCGCATCGGCATCGCCCGGGCCATCGCCCTCAACCCGGACTTCATCGTCTGCGACGAGCCGATCGCCGCCCTCGACGTCTCCATCCAGGCGCAGGTGGTCAACCTCCTGGAGGACCTCCAGGACGCCCTGGGCCTGACCTACCTGTTCATCTCCCACGACCTATCCATGGTCCGCCACATCGCCGACCGGGTGGCCGTGATGTACCTGGGCAAGATAATGGAGTTGACCGACTCCACCACCCTGTACGCGTCGCCCAGGCACCCCTACACGAAGGCGCTGCTATCCGCGGTGCCGGTCCCGGACCCGGACGTGGAGGAGAACCGCCGGCGTGTCATCCTCGAGGGCGACATCCCCAGCCCCGCCAACCCGCCGTCGGGCTGCGTCTTCAGCACCCGCTGCCCCATGGCGCAGGAGCGGTGCCGGGTCGAGGTTCCCCAGTTCCGGGAGCTCGAGCCCGGCCACTGGGCCGCCTGCCACTTCGCCGACTGACCGGCACTAAGTTCCGGGCGACTTCGAGAGGACTGCGCCCGTGACCCGACGCCCCCTGCTCATCCTCGCACTGTGTGCGGCGCTGCTCGCCGCGTGCTCCTCCTCCGGTGGCGACGACGAGGACCGGCACCTCCTGTTGCTCCAGTGGCAGGCCCCCTCGATCGTCAACCCGTACCTGTCGAGCGGCACCAAGGACGTGCTCTCCGCGTCGCTGGTGCTCGAGCCGCTGGCCGCCATCGCCCCCGACGGCTCCTACGTCCCTAAGCTCGCCGACGAGATCCCCACGGTGGCGAACGGGGGGATCGCCGGGGACCTCATGTCGGTGACCTGGCGGCTCAAGGAGGGCCTCCTCTGGTCCGACGGCACGCCCGTCACCACCGAGGACCTCATCTTCACTTGGGAGTGGTGCGTCGAGCCTGCGACCGGGTGCGCCTTCACCACCCACTTCGCGGGCATCACCCGGATGGTGGCCCTGGACGAGCGGACCCTGCGGATCGAGTTCGAGCAGCCGACACCCAACCCCCTGACCGCCTTCGTCTCGTCCCAGAGCCCGGTGCTCCAGAAGGCCCAGTTCGAGAGCTGCATCGGGGAGCTGGCGGTGGCGTGCACCGAGCCCAACCAGTACCCGGTCGGCACCGGCCCGTACGTGGTCGAGGAGTTCCGCCACGAGGACACGGTCGTCTACGCGGTCAACCCGCACTGGCGCGGCGAGGAGCCGTGGTTCCGCACGGTCGAGATCAAGGGCGGCGGCTCCGCCACCGACGCGGCGCGGACCGTGCTCGAAGAGGGCGGCGCCGACTACGCCTGGAACCTCCAGATCCCGCCCGACATCCGGGCCGGGATGGCCGCCAAGGGCCTGGGCCGGGTCCAGGCCGGCTTCGCCGCCAACCTGGAGCACCTCAACCTTATGCAGGCCAACAACCGCCACCCCGACCCCGAGATGCAGGCGGGGCTCTTATCCACATTCCCGAGCCACGGGAACGGAACAGAATCCGCAAGGCCGTCTTAGGTTGCACAAACAAAAAGA
>QGUS01000160.1 GCA_003242515.1 Actinomycetota bacterium | reverse complement strand
CTGGGTAGGAGGGCGGCCAGGAGCGCGCTCGTGCTGTGCCGGGTACTCAGTGCGGTCCCGGGCCCATGACGAATCCCGTCACATGGGCCCCGTCGTCCGACTCCACCCAGTGCCGGTCGGACATCCGCTCCAGTGCCAGACGGGTCACCTTGCTGGGCGGGACCTGCGCGGTGACCACCACCTGGACGCCCTCCTCCCCGGCGGAGAGGGCGACTTCGACGTCACGGTCGGTGGAGCGTTCGAGGAGGTCCACGGTCACCTGCTCGGTGAGGACGAGCAGGTCGGAGAAGCGGTCCAGGGACAACCCCGAGCGGGCGGCCCCCGAGGCGACGAGGTCGCGGGTCATGTCCGCCCAGGCGGTCCGGGGCGCCAGGGTCAACCTGAAGCCGTGCACCTTTCCGAGCTTAGGGGATAGGATCACTTGCCCATGGGTCTCCAACTCGACGTCACCCCCGCCAACGACGGCGCCGATCACATCCTGTCCGTGCGGGGCGAGGTGGACATCGCCACGGTCGGCGAGCTGGAAGAGAAGATCGCCGAGGTGGGCGACCCCGCTGCCGGCCTGATCCTCGACCTGACGGCCACCGACTTCATGGACTCGAGCGGGCTCAGGCTTCTCGTCGCCACGCACGAGCGGTACGCCGCCGCCGGCGGCCGTTTCCGCATCGCAGTCCGCCCCGGGCCGATCTCGCGTCTGCTCGACGTCACCGGTCTGATGGGCCATCTCGACGTCCACGAGACGGTGGAGGAAGCGGCTTCGGCTTGACGGGCGAGGCGGTCTCCATCCGGCTGGAGCCGACCCTTCCGTCGGTTGCGATGTCACGCATCTTCATCGTCTCGGTCCTCGCCGCCGCCGGGGCCGACGACACGACCGTCGAGAACGCCCGCGTCTTCATCTCCGACGTGTCCACGGGTCTCGTCTCGGAGGGTGCGGAGATCCTGATCGAGGCCCGCTTCGCCGACGGCGGCGCATCCCTGGGGGGCAACCTGCCCGGGCTGGTGCCCGAAGCAGGGTCGCTCCTGCTGGGTGACTTGCTGGAGATCTCGGAGAACCGCTGGACTCTCACGGTGCCGACCCGATGATCGAGACCCGTGTGTTCCCGCTCCGTCCCGGCGCCGCCTCCGAAGTGAGGACGTTCCTCGCCGGCAACGCCCGTCTCGACTCGATGCGCCGGGCGGAGGCGGAGCTCCTCGTGTCCGAGCTGTTCGCCAACGCGATCGCCCACTCGGACGCCGAGGAGGCGGAGGTCTCGATCGAGCCGAGGGACAACGCAGTGCGGGTCTCGGTCGTCCACGAAGCCACGGGGCCGCTGGAGGAGCCGGAGTTCGGGCTCGGCTTCCGCATCCTCGACTCGTTCTCCCGCGCCTGGGGCCACGAGTTCCAGGGCGGGAAGCTCACCGTCTGGTTCGAGCTGCGGGCCCCCGGGTCGGTGACGATGACGCCGGCGGACATGACCGAGGAGGAGCTGCTGGCGCGGGTCGGCGAGGACCCAGTCTACGCCGAGGAGCTGGTGCGCCGCCACGAGACACTGGCGCAGACGATCGCCCGCCGGTACCGGGGGAAGGGCGTGTCGGAGGACGACCTGGAGCAGGTGGCGATGATCGCCCTGATGAAGGCCATCCACCGGTTCGAGGCGGCCAAGGGGGAGCTGAGGTCATTCGCCGCGGTGACGATCTCGGGGGAGCTGAAGCGACAGCTGCGTGACCGGGGCTGGTCGGTCCGGGTGCCCCGTGGCCTCCAGGAGCTGGCGATGGCGGCGGCCCGGGTGAGCCAGGAGCTGTCTCAGGAGTCGGGCCGGACCCCGACCCTGGGGGAGATCGCCAGGGCACTCGACGTCACCGAGGAGGACGTGGCGGAGGCGATGAGCGTCGGCCAGGGCTACCGGGCGGCGTCGCTCGACGAGCCCGACCCGACCACCGGGACGCCGATGACCGATCTGATGGGGTCGGTCGATCGGGACCTCTCCATGGTCCTGGAGCGGGCGGGACTCGCCGAGGCGCTCCAGGCGCTCCCGGAGCGGGACCGACTCGTCGTCTACCTCCGGTTCTACGAGGACATGACGCAGTCGGAGATCGCCGAGCGGATCGGGGTGTCGCAGATGCACGTGTCCCGGATCCTCTCCCGGGCTCTCGGCGAGCTCGGTGACCTCCTCGAAGCCGAGCAGGACTGAGATGGTGGTGGTGCCGGAGTCGCCGAACGGGGAGGAGGTGCTGGCCCCGCCCACCCGGGTGGCCTGGCGGGCCTGGCTCGAGGCGAACCACACCCGGGGCGGCGGTGTGTGGCTGGCGGTCCCCAGGAAGAACTCGGTCCACCGGACCACCCCCTACGAGGAGCTGGTCGAGGAGGCGCTCTGCTTCGGTTGGATCGACGGGCTGACGAAGCGGGGCGACGACAACTTCCATCTCCTCCGGTTCACTCCGCGGCGCAAGGGGAGCATCTGGGCCCGGTCCAACAAGGAGCGGGTGGAGCGGCTGATCGCGGTCGGCGCGATGACGGAGGCCGGCCTGCGGGTGATCGAGGCGGCGAAGGCCGACGGGTCGTGGAGCCGGTACGACGACGCCGACGCCCTGGTGGTCCACGACGACTTGGCCGCGGCCCTCGAGGCCAACTCGGAGGCGAAGGCCGTCTTCGAGCGGCTGGCACCTTCCCACAGGAAGGCACACCTCTGGCACGTCTACCAGGCGAAGAAGCCCGAGACCCGGGCGAAGCGGATCGAGGACGTGATCCGGATGCTCCTGGGGCGTGCCTGAACTCCCCGTTTCAAATAGCTCGGAGCGGGGCTACAATCTGGTTCTACCGACGCGGGGTGGAGCAGCCTGGTAGCTCGTCGGGCTCATAACCCGAAGGTCGCGGGTTCAAATCCCGCCCCCGCTACCACCAGATGTTCACCGAATTGGCGGTGAACGTTCACGAAAGTCACCCGTCCGAGGCTCCTCGGGCGGGTCTTTCGCGTTCAGGGGGGTGGCTGCCTGCTGTTGGCTGGTGCCAGGCGGGCGCTGGTTCGTTTTCTAAAGGCGACAAAACGCCCATGCGAGCCGACTAGGGCGCGGCTGAGCCACCTCGAGTGAGGTGGCCGGTGGGGATGGTGAGGAGAGGCTGGGTGCTAGCCGGGTGGGCGGCCCCGTGCTTTGCGTTGGGCCTGTTGTCGTTCCTGCCGGCGGCGCCGGCCTTCGGCTCGTCGGCGGGCTTTGGCGGCTTCCCGCATCGCTGGGGAGAGGGGTGGGTTGTTCGCCTGGCGGGCTCGGTGTTGGCGGAGGGTCCACAGCCGGCCCATCCGCAGGTTGGCGGCTGCGGTGACGAACGCGGCGATGAGGGTCATTTTGGTGCGGCCCATGACGCGGATGGATGGGCGGCGCAGGTTCTGGTTGGCTTCGGATTTGATGTTGGCGAAAGCCGACTCGGCATAGGAGCGGCGGCGCATCGAGTCGTACCAGGCGTCGGATCCGACAGGGTGTTTCTGGTAGAGGCCACCCACATAGCCCATTGCGCGGGTGAGGGCGTCTGGGTGGTGGAGGTCGATGGTGACGGTGGATTGGCGGCAGATGTCGCCTTGGGCGCCGGGGGCGGGGACGTTGGTGGGGACGATGATTCCTTTCTGGGTGGCGATACCCAGCGAGGCGGGTTTGAGGGGGCAGGCGACCCGGCGGGCGGAGGCGGGGCACTGGTAGCGGACGGTGCCATCCGGACCCGGTGCGGCCCCGAGGCGGCGGAGGGCGTAGCGTTGCCGTTCGGCGATCAGCTGCTGGTAGTGGTCGATGTCTTGGACGGATGCGCCGACGGGTGGGGGGTTGAGGTTGCGGAGGGCCTGGGGGAGGCCGGGTGAGTAGAGGCCGCCGTCGACGACGATCGCCCCGGCCACAGCGCCGGTGACGCCACGATGGTTGGGGGACAGGTCGAAGACGGGGTTGAAGCCGGCTCGCCGCAGCCCGGCGTTGATTTCGGTGTATTGGGCGTAGCCGGCGTCGTAGACGATGTCGGAAGCCGACCCGCCGAGGTCGGTGATACGTTCGGCCATCTCGACGACGATCTTGCGGTGGGATGGCTGGTGTGGGGTGAGCCGGAAGTGGCGGGTGAACGGCGGGATGGACGGATCGCCTTCTTCGGCGACCATCACGAAGCTGTGCATTTCCATCCCGAACCCGTATTTGCCGTCCCGTTTCCAGCCGTCCCGCTCGTAGCGTGACGAGTCTGGGTCGGCGACACCGAAGCGGCGTCGCCGCGGGTTGGGTTTGGGGATGTGGGTGGTGGAGATTCGGGTCTTACGCTGCGGCGGCTGGGCGCCGTGGGGGCGAACAGCGGCAGGGTCGGGCCAGGACTGGCTTCTGCTCTGGCGGCGGCTCTGCTGGGCGGCGAGCCATTTGACCTTGCGGGGGTCGTCGTCGGGGAGGTGGCTGATGGCTACGCAGCCTTCCTCATGGTTGATGACACGGATCGTGGGGTGTGCGAACGAGTCGATGTTGGTTCCGTCGATCGAATAGGAGCCTTTGTGGGGGACGTCGGCAGGTATGGAGGCGGCAAGCAGCTTGTCGGTGAGCTCGACCAGCAGGTCGTCACGGAACGCCTTCTCTTCGACGGACAGATCGGCGCCATAGAAATGCGGGGACGTGTCCAA
>QGUS01000159.1 GCA_003242515.1 Actinomycetota bacterium | reverse complement strand
CAATCGACCTTCCATTGCACCCAGGCGCTCACTGACAGCGGGTCGGAGAGCTCCGCCTCCACCCAGCCGGCGTCGTCGCCCAGCCGGACCTCCACCTTTCCGATCCCTCGCGACGGCGCCCACGCCATCACCGGCACGCTCCTCTCGATCGCGAACCACCGGTACGAGGTGCGGGCGCGCCTGAACGAGTTCGTCGCCCCCGGGGCCTCCGTGACCGTGACCGTGACGAGCGTCGCGGGCCTCCTCCTCGTCTGCGCACCCATCACCTGGAGTTGACCGCTGTTACCTTCCGGCGCATGCCGGAGGGACGCTGCGCCTGGGCCTCCACCCACCCCCTGAACCGGGAGTACCACGACACCGAGTGGGGCCGGCCGGTCACCGACGACGCCCGCCTCTTCGAGAAGATCTGCCTGGAGGGCTTCCAGTCCGGCCTCTCCTGGCTCACCATCCTCCGCAAGCGTGAGGCGTTCCGCGCCGCCTTCGCCGGCTTCGACCCTGCCAGGGTGGCCGGCTTCGGCGAGACGGACGTCGCCCGTCTCCTCGCCGACCCCGGCATCGTCCGCCACGAGGGGAAGATCCGGTCCACGATCAACAACGCCGCCCGGGCGCTGGATCTGATCGACGAGGAGGGATCGCTCGCCGTCTACTTCTGGCGCTGGGCCGAACCGGACGAGACCCCGCCGGTCGAGATCCCCGCCCTCACCCCGGCCTCCACCGCACTGTCCCGCGACCTGAAGCGCCGCGGGTGGAGCTTCGTCGGCCCGACCACCGTCTACGCCTTCATGCAGGCCATGGGCCTGGTCAACGACCACGAGGCGGGCTGCCTGGTGCGCGACGAATGTGCCCGGTTGCGCCGCCTCGCCATGGACGCCCGCGGATAGGGTCTTGCCATGGACCGGCCGAGCTTCACCGTGGGCATCGAGGAGGAGTACCTGGTCGTCGACCGGGAGACCCGCGACCTGGTCACCAGCCCTCCGCCCGGAATGTGGGACGCCCTCAGGGAGGTCCTCGGCCCTCAGGTGACGCCGGAGTTCCTCAAGGCCCAGATCGAGGTCGGGACGATGAAGTCCGAGACCATCCATGGGGCCCGGGCGGATCTGGCGGCGCTCCGGCGGGAGCTGTCCAGCGTGGTCTCGCAGTACGGGGCCGCCATCATCGCCGCCTCCACCCATCCCTTCGCCAACTGGGCCGCTCAGGAGACCACCGAGCACCCCCGCTACCTGAAGCTCGCCACCGACATGGGCCAGGTGGCCCGTCAGCTGGTCATCTGCGGGATGCACGTCCACGTCGGCATCGAGGACGACCACCTGCGCATCGACCTGATGAACCAGGTGAAGTACATGCTCCCCCACCTCCTCTCCCTCTCCACGTCGTCGCCGTTCTGGGACGGGCGCCCGACCGGCCTGCTCTCCTACCGGCTGGTCATCTTCGGGAACCTCCCCCGCACCGGGGTCCCCGAGGAGTTCGTGTCGTGGGGCGAGTATCAGCGGTATGTGAACCTGCTGGTGGATGCGGGGATCATCGAGGACTCCACCAAGCTGTGGTGGCACATCCGCCCGTCCGCCAGGTACCCGACGCTGGAGATGCGGGTCCCCGACGTCTGCACCCGGCTGGACGACGCCATGACGGTGGCGGCGATGTATCAGTGCATGCTCTCGTACATGTATCGCCTGCGCCTCCAGAACCAGCGGTGGCGCAGCTACCCGTCGAGCCTGATCGACGAGAACATCTGGCGGGCCCAACGGTACGGGATCGACGGAGAGCTGATGGACTTCGGCAAGGGCCAGCTGGTCCCGTACCGGGAGCTGATCGAGGAGTTGATCGAGCTCCTCGGCCCGGACGCGGCGGATCTGGGCGTCACCGCCGAACTGGAGCACGCCCGGGACATCGTCGCCGGGGGCACCAGCGCCCACCGGCAGCTGGCCACCTACGAGCGGGCCATGGCGGCCGGGGCCGGCCACCACGAAGCCCTGCAGGCGGTGGTGGACGAACTGATTGTCGACACCCTGCACGGCATCGACGCCTGAACGGGACTGCCGACCCATGGGCAACCGCCCCATGGTGGAAGAGACTTCCCCCATGCTGGGAGGCAATCGTGATCGTGGGGCGAGTCTGGCCGAGTACGCCCTGCTCATCGTTCTGGTGGCCATCGTGGCCATGCCCGCCATCGGCCTGGCGGGGAGCAACACGGAGAAGGCGTTCGGCAACGTCGCCGGCTCCCTGGACGAAGTCGCCGCGCCCGCACCGGGCGGGGAGACCACCAACCCTGGTGGGGGTGGCACCGGCACCACCAACCCTGGTGGTGACGACGAGGAGGATCCGGGCGGCGGTGGCAGCGGACCGGTCACCCCGATCGGTGGCGGTGAGCCCAACCCGGAGCCGGGGCCGACCGACCCGGTGGATCACGTCACCCTCGGGAACCCGGCCGTGTCGCAGAAGGGGAACAAGTGGATCGCCACCGTCCCCGTCACCAACAGCGGGTCCGAGCCCATCACGATCGAGGTGACCATCGTCGACAGCTCCGGCAAGACGACGACCGTCGAGCACACGATCCAACCGGGTCAGACCATCGACCTGTCCAGCGGCGAGCTTCAACGAACCCCGCCACAGAGCGCGGTGAACTCGGTGACGTTCCAGGTGACCGTGCTGGACGCCCAAGGGAACCCCGTCGGGTCGCTCGGTCCGGTGACCGCCCACAAGCCCTGAACCTCTGATCTGCCGCGTGCGGGCCACCCCCGGAAACCACAATGGTGACGGGAGTCCTGGGGCGGTCGACCCACTCCGGGACGGGCCTCCAGGCCCATGAACGGACTCCCCGGACCGGCCGATCCTCCTGACATGCTGGGAAGAATCAAGAACACGGACCGTGGGGCATCGATCACCGAGTACGCCCTGCTGGTCCTGCTGGTGGTCGTCGTCGCCATCCCCGCACTGGGGATGGCCGGTCGCAACTCGGAGAAGACGTTCGGCGAGGTGGCGGAGACGATCGCCGCCCCCGACCTGGGCCACGGCAAGGTCGACGGGCCCGGCCTCCCCGGTGAAGCAGGGGACGGCAACGGCCCTGGCGGCGATGGCGGTCAGGCCGGCGGTGGCCACGGCAACCCGGGTGGTGGGGCCGGCGGCGACACCGGCGGCCAGGGCGGCACCGGCGGCCAGGGCGGCACCGGTGGCCAGGGCGGCACCGGGAGTGGCGGGGTCACCGCCGGGGCCGGCGACGGCCAGGGTGAGGGCGCCAACGATCCGGCAGACCCGGCCGGCGGTGTCGCCCCCGGCACCCCGACGGCCCAGGAGAAGCAGGGCAACAAGTGGTCCGCCAAGCTCCCGGTGACCAACCAGGGTGACCAGCCCGTGACCGTCGTGGTCCACATGATCGGCGAACGGGCCAACGGCGCCACGAGCAACCCGAGGACCACCACCGTCACCATCGAGCCCGGCCAGACCCATGTCTTCGAGACCGCCGACCTGCTCGACAACCAGGGCAACCCGCATCTCGTGGCGTGGTTCGAGGTGACCGTGAAGACCGCCGACGGGAAGACCGTCCTGGGCCAGCTGAACCCCATCCCGGCCCCGAAGCCCTGAGCAGAAGGACCGTCTCCGCCATGGGGCTAAAGTGGCCCGGCGATGAGTGATCTGCTCGAGGCCGCATCCGCGGCCCTTGGAGTCCCGGCGCCCCTGGTGAGGCGGGCCGCGGCGGCCCGTGCCGCCGTGGTGGGCGCCACCCCGGACGACATCCTCGCCGCCTGGTCCGGTGGAGCCCCGGCTCCTGCCGCGGCCCCCGCAGCCGCACCCGCGGCCGCCGAACAGTCCCCTGCCGCCGAAGAGCCCGCCGCCGCATCTGTCGCCGCTCCCCCCGAGCCGGCCGCTCCGGCCATCCCCGCCTTCGAGCCCGCACCGGCCGCCGTGGCGGTCCTCGAAGAGGAGCGCCCGAAGCTCGAGCCCGTCCCGATGGGCCGCCGGGTCGGCACCGCCGTCCGTATCGGCGCCTGGGTGGGCGCCGCCCTGGGAGTCGTCGGATTCCTCGTCGCCACCATGACCTGGGCCCCCGCGGCCATCATCCCGTCCGAGGGTGCGGGCGTCGCCGTCGAGGTCTCCCCGACCACCGTCCTCCTCGCCATCACCGCCGTCTCTGTGGTGTTCGGCGCCGTCGTCGCCTCCCTGTCCCGGGCCGCCACCTCCTGGCGTGACCCGGCCATGGAGCTGTCCGGCAAGAAGTCCACGACCGCCTGGGTGGGCGCCGCGATCGGCCTGGTGCTCGGCGCGGCCGCCGGCGGTCTGCTCACCGGCGCCATCGCCACGCCCGTCGGCGAGGACGGCGCCTTCGTGCACCTCCCCGTCCTAGCGACGCTGATCGTGATGGTGATCGGCGGCGCGGTCCTCGGCGCGGTCACCGCCGCCGTCCCGCAGGTCGTGGGCGTGCCCGTCGCCATCGCCGAGGACGAGATCGAGGAGACGGAGAACGTCCGCAAGCGCCTCGGTGCCACGGTGGGCGTCCCGGTCCTCGGCGCCGTGTTGCTCGCGGTCCTGGGGCTCCCCTTCGCCTACCTGCTGATCCAGTCGAACCCCCCCACGGCCAACGGCCCCCCCAACGGGGCGACGGCCACCCGCGGCGGGATCCTCGGGT
>QGUS01000158.1 GCA_003242515.1 Actinomycetota bacterium | reverse complement strand
GTCATGCGCTCCTCGATGGTGTAGGCGCCGTCGATCAGCCTGCGGACGGTGGAGCCGGCGTCCTCCGGCTCGGCGTGGGCGAGGAATCCCATGGTGCCGAGATTGAAGCCGACCACGGGGACGTCCGCCTCGAGGGCGATGTGGGCCGCCGCGAGCATGGTCCCGTCCCCGCCCACGGAGACGACCATGTCGGAACCGGCGGCCGTGTCGACGACCTCGGCTCCTGCGTCGGTGATCAGCCCGGCCAGGCGGGCGGCGAACTCGTCCGTGCGGGCGTGACCGGGATGGCTGTGGATGAAGAACCTCATGCTCGGTCCGGCTCCGCGGTCACGCCCCCAAGGTAATCGTCGGGGAAGAGGTCACTCCGACCCGAGCCCGTCGAGGATCCTCCCCAGCAGGTCGGCCAGGCGTGCCGCCGGCTCGGGGACCTCGGCCGGATCGAGCTCTTCGATCCTGGCGACCAGCTCCTCCAGCTCGGCCACGGTCTCGGGGGTCAGCTCCATGAGCCGATTATCGCCGATCAGCCCGCCGGTTGGGAGATGATCGTCTCCACGGCCGCGGCGAAACCGTCGGCGACGAAGTCGGCGCCGGACCCGTCGCCATCTTCGGTGACCCCTCCCATGACCAGCACCGAGCGCCAGCCACCGGCGCGGGCGAGGGCGATGTCGGTGTCGACGCGGTCCCCCACCACCCAGGTGGGGCCGTCGCCGAGCCTGCTCCGCACCAGGTCGACCATCGGCGGGTGGGGCTTGCCGGCGATCTCCGGCTCACGGCCTGCCGCGGTGGCGATGGCGGACACGATGGCGCCGGCGCCGGGGAGGAGCCGGTCCTCCATCGGGTAGGTGGGGTCGCTGTTGGTGGCGATGAACCGCGCTCCCCGCCTCACTGCGTCGGCCGCGGCGCCGATCCACTCGTAGGTGATCCTCGGGGTCAGGCCCACCATGACGGCCCGGGCCCCGGTCGCGTCCCCGGTCACCGGGACGCCTGCCGTCTCCAGCGTGGAGGTGATGCCGTCCTCCCCCACGACGAACACCGGCCGGTCGTCGGGGCCCAGCAGGCGCACCGCGGCCATGGGCGAGGTGCACATCTCGTCGGCCGTGACCTCGACCCCGGTCAGCTCGGAGATCCGCTCCGCCGCCTTCTCCGGGGAGCGGGTGGAATTGTTGGTGACGAAGAGCAGCCGCGCCCCGGCCTCGCGCAGCCGCAGGAGCGCCTCGGGCACTCCCGGCAGCACCCGGCTGCCGCGGTAGAGCACGCCGTCGACGTCGCTGACGACGTTCATCAGAGCCAGAAGAAGTGCTCGAAGACCCGCTCGTACAGGGCGGTCGTCTTCTCCACCGAATCGATCGACACCCGCTCGTCGTGGCCGTGGAACAGGGCGAGCATCTCCGAGAACCCGATCCGGTCGTCGAACAGCCCGACGCCGTAGCAGATGCTGCCCCGGGCCCTCCAGAACCGGGCGTCGGTGCCCACGGTCATCAGGGTCGGCAGCAGGTTCCGGTGGCCCTCCAGGTCCTCCACGCCGCGGGCGATGGCCTCCCAGAGCAGGCTGTCTGGCCTGCTCACCGTCGCCTCGAGGTCGTAGGCCATGGGCTCGATGTCCACGTCGTCGCGGGCATGCCCCATCGCTTTGTGGAGGTGCGACTCGACGAAGTGCCGGTCCATGCCCGGCAGCGCCCTGATGTCGAGCATCGCCTCGGCCTCGGCGGGGATCATGTTCACCTTCCGTCCCGCACCGAGGACGTTGGGCGAGATCGTCATGTGCGTCAGGGCGTGGACGTAACGGGCGAACAGCGGGTCCGTCACGGCGAGCTCGTCGATGGCGTCGTCGATCCGGTCCGGGTCGGTGAGCTTCTCCTGCAGGTCGGGGTCGACCTGGAGGCGGGAGACGAACTCCACCCATTCGGGCGTGATCCCGACCGGCATGGGGGTGTCGAAGATGCCCTTGAGGGCGTCGACGATCTTGCGGAGGGCGTTGTCCTGCCCGTACGGCACCGAGCCGTGCCCGGGCCGCCCCCTGGCCTTCAGGATCGACCAGTAGCCGCCCTTCTCTCCGATGGACACGGGCACCGTCTGCTTCCCGGCGTAGGACAGTGCCGGGTAGGCGACCTCGGTGAGCACGTACGGCACGCCCACCAGGTCCCAGTGCTCGTCGACCAGGTACTTCGCCCCGTAGACGCCGCCCTGCTCCTCGTCAGCGGCGGCGATGAAGACGAGGTCGCCGCGGGGGGTCTTCTCGCCGGTGATGTAGGGCCTGGCGGCGACGGCCATGGCCGCGGTGACGTTGAGCATGTCGAGCGCACCCCGGCCGTAGACCATCCCGTCGATGATCTCGGCGGCGAACGGGTCCACCGACCAGCCGGCCGGGTCCACCGGCACCACGTCGAGATGGGGCACCAGCCCCAGGGCCGGGGCCTCCGGGTCCTCCCCCTTTACCCGGTACACCAGGGACTGGCGACCCGGGGCCGGCTCGAACACCTGGCCTTCGACGCCGAAGAACTCCTGAAGGGTGGCCACGGAGCGGTGCTCGTGGCCGGACTCCGGGGTACCGTCGTTGACACAGGCGTTCCGGATCAGCTGCTGGAGGAGGTCGATTGCCCCGTTGGTCATGGTCCGGGCAGGGTATCCAGAAGGTCGTGCATCGTCCCAGTCAGAGGCCGGTTCCGCGCCTCGGCGAGAGGGACCCACTCGGCCCGGGCGGCGTCGTCACCCGCCCTGAGCTCGCCCCCGACGACCGTCGCCTCGAAGTCGAGCAGCACGAGATGGACCTCGTCGGTGATCACCTCGCCGTGCCAGACCAGGTCGCCCACCTCGACGACGAGCCCGGTCTCCTCGGCAACCTCGCGCACGACGGCGTCCGAGAGGGTCTCGCCCCAGCGCACCTTGCCGCCAGGGACGGCCCACAGGCCGCGGCCCGGGTCCTTCCCGCGCTCGATCAGCAGCAGGTCCCCGTCCCGGATGATCACGGCCCCGACGCCGACGACGGGAGTCCGCCTCCGGGTCATCGCACCCGCTCGTCGTCGTGGTGCATCACGATGGACCTGGCGGAGAAGCCGCCGGCCTCGAAGAAGTTCTTGGCGAGCCGGTGGCCGGGCAGGACATGGGCGTCGAACTTCTTGATCCCCTCGGCCCGGAACGTGTCCATGACGGCCTCGCGCATCGCCTCGCCGACCGCCACCTCGCGGGCGTCGGGCTCGACGTAGATGAGACGGATCACGCCGACGCGCTCGCCGCCGGCCTGGGGCAGGAGCGGCTCGGCCCGGGCGAGGAGGAAGCCGAACACGGTGCCCTCGATCTCGCCGACCAGCAGGTGGGTTCCCGGGTCGTCGACGGCCGCGGCCAGGGACTCCTCCACCGGCTCGGGGAGACCGTCGGCGAGCGGCCACATCTTGTGGAGCCCGACCATCTCCTCCTCGAGGCCCCGGTAGAGGCGGACCAGGTCGGGGAGGGCGGCGTGCGTCGCGGGGCGGGCCACGCCCCTCATCCGCCCACCCGCCTCAACCGTGCCGGGATGTTGCGGATCCCCCATACCGTCACCAGCCACATCGCCTCCGCCACTATCGACCCTCCCATCTTCGAAGTCCCTCTCGTGCGGTCGCGGAAGACCACGGGGATCTCGACGATGCGCATGCCGGCGATGGCCGCCTTCCATGCCATCTCCACCTGGAACCCGTACCCGGACGCACGGGCCTCACGGTAGGGCAGCCTGGAGAGTGCCCCGGCGCGGAACGCCCGGTACCCGGCGGTGGAGTCCTTGACCCCGTGGCCGAGCATGATCCGGGCGTAGAGGTTCCCTCCCCGGGACAGGAACTTCCGGTGCCAGGGCCAGTCCGGGGTGGAACCGCCGGGCACGTACCGGGACCCGATCGCCAGGTCGGCGCCATCTTCGATCGCGGCCACCAGTCGCGGCAGGTCGGACGGGTCGTGCGAGAAGTCGGCGTCCATCTCGACGATGATGTCGGCGGAGCAGGACCGGAGCAGGTGGTCGAAGGCCGCGGCGTAGGCGCGCCCGAGGCCCTGCTTGGCCTCGCGGTGCAGCACCGTGATCAGCGGGTTGGATCCGGCCAGCTCGTCGGCGAGATCGCCGGTGCCGTCGGGCGAGTTGTCGTCGACCAGGAGCATGCGGTAGCCGTGGTCGGTGACGGCCCTGGCCAGGTCGGCGAGGTTCTCCCTCTCGTTGTAGGTCGGAACTACGACGGTGACCCTGTCAGGCAGCACAGTCCCGACAGAGCATCTTGCGCTTGTTGGCCAGCTGGCTCTTCCGCTTGACCATGAAGCACGACTGGCACACGAACTCGTCGGGACGGCGGGCCTCGGCGTCGACGTCGAGCGTCAGCTCGGCGCGCCGCATGGCGCGCAGCTCCTCGACCTCGTCGATGAGCATGGCCTCGCTGACCTCGTCCTCGAGAAGCTGCAGCTCCTCGCTCTCGAGCTCTTCGAGGGCGTCCTCGGTCTCTTCGTCGACCTCCGCGTCCTCGTCCTCGTCGTCTTCGTATTCGTCGTCGTCGGCGTCGAACACGACGTCCTCATCGGCGTCGACTGCAGGGACGATGTCGTCGTCGAGAGCGAGCTCCTCCTCGTCGAGGTCGACCGGCTCCGAGTCGTCGGGCTCGATCTCCTCC
>QGUS01000157.1 GCA_003242515.1 Actinomycetota bacterium | reverse complement strand
CCCCCCCTGATAAAACCGCCCCTCCCAGGAGGGCCTGGTGGCCCACTTCCGGGCCATCGCCGACGTCGGCCTCCCCGTGATGCTCTACAACATCCCGGGTCGCACAGGCCGGCGGATCGAGGTGGAGACCCTCGCCCGTCTCGCCGAGCACCCCAGCATCGTCGCGGTCAAGGACGCCGTCGAGGACCTCGACTTCACGTCGAAGACCGTCAACGCCGTGCCCGACCTGATCGTGTACTCGGGCCAGGACAGCCTCACCCTGCCGATGATGTCGGTGGGCGCCGTGGGCGTGGTCTCCGTGGCCTCCCACCTGGTCGGTCCCCAGATCGCCGCGATGGTGAAGGCTGCGCACGACGGCGACCTGGCCGAGGCCCGCAGGCTGCACCACCTGCTGCTGCCGGTCTTCTACGCCTGCTTCCTCGAGACCAACCCCGCCCCCGTGAAGGCTGCGGTCAACGCCTTCTGGGGCCCCGTGGGAGACGTCCGCCTTCCGCTGGTGAACGCGTCCGCGGACACCGTGGCCGCCATCGAGAAGGCGCTGGCCGCGGTCGGCGCACTGTGAGCGTCTCGGTCACCTTCCTCGGGGGTCTCGGCGAGATCGGGCGCAACTGCGCCGCGGTCGAGGTCGGCGGGAAGATCATGCTGATCGACGTCGGCCTGATGTTCCCCGAGGAGGAGATGCTCGGCGTCGACCTGGTCTTCCCCGACTGGTCGTGGCTGGTGGAGCGTTCCCGGGACGTCCTGGGCGTCGTCCTCACCCACGGTCACGAGGACCACATGGGCGCCCTCGGCTACTTCCTCCGCGACCTCAACGTCCCCGTCTACGGGACCAGGCTCGCCATCGAGCTGGCCCGCAGCCGGATCGAGGAGCTGGGGGTCGACGCCGACCTGCGTCCCACCCCGTTCAAGAAGTGGGTGGAGCACGGCCCGTTCAAGTTCATGCTCATCCCGGTGACCCACTCGGTCCCAGATGCCGCCGCGGTCGCCATCGACACTCCCGAGGGGATCATCGTCCACTCCGGCGACTTCAAGCTGGACACGACGCCGATCGACGGGGTGCGCACCGACCTTCCCGCGTTCGCCCAGCTCGGCCGCAAGGGGGTGCGCCTCCTACTCTCGGACTCGACCAACGCCGAACGGCCGGGCTTCGAGCCGTCCGAGAGCTCGGTGGGCAGGCCCATCACCAGCGTCATCCTCGACGCCCCGGGCCGCGTGATCGCCGCCTGCTTCTCGTCACATGTCCACCGCGTCCAGCAGATCGTGGACGCGGGTCTCGCCGCGGGCCGGAAGATCGCCTTCATCGGGCGGTCCATGGAGAAGAACACCGCCATCGCCAGCGAGCTGGGCGTCCTCGACCTGCCGCAGGAGTCGGTGGTGGACATCCGGGAGATCAACGGTCTGCCCGCCGATGAGCAGCTGATCATCACGACGGGCAGCCAGGGCGAGCCGTTCGCGGCGCTGTCGCTGATGTCGCACGGCCGGCACCGCTTCGTCGAGGTGGGGGAGGGGGACACCGTTCTCATCTCCGCCCGCCCCATCCCCGGGAACGAGACCGCCGTCTCCAAGGTGATCTCGAACCTGATCCGGCGCGGCGCCACCGTCGTCCATGGCGGCAACGCCCACGTCCACGTCTCCGGGCACGCCCGGCGTGACGAGCTCCTCACCTTTATGAACGTCATCCGCCCGCGCGCGTTCGTCCCGGTGCACGGCGAGTACCGGCACCTCCACGCCCACGCCGAGCTGGCGCACGAGGCCGGCGTCCCGTTCGTGGAGATCCTCGAGGACGGCGACCGTATCGTCCTCGACGGGAAGAAGACCACTGTGGAGCGCGGGGCTGTGCCCGCCGGGTACGTGTACCTGGACGGCTCGTCGGTCGGCGACGTGCGGGGGAGCGTTCTCCGTGACCGCAGCCACCTGGCCGACGAGGGCGTGATCGTGGTCACGGTGGGCATCGACCGCGGCACCGGCGAGATCGTCTACGGCCCGGACCTGGACAGCCACGGCCTGATGGACGATCCGAGCGTCATCCTGGAGAAGGCGGGGCAGGCGGTGGTGGCCGCCCTCGAGGGTCAGATCGGCCGGGTCGACCACGGCGAGCTGCAGAAGACGGTGCGCCAGGCGGTCGGACGGGTCGTCCGGGCGGAGGCCCAGCGCAAGCCGGTGATCTTCCCGGTCGTGATCGAGCTCTAGGCCCGCCGGCGGCGCTCGGGGGAAGTTCCCAGCACCTGTGGAAATCCTCGCTACTCTCTGAACGCACATGGCAACCCGGACACCCACCCGGAAGGGCTCCGGGCGGAGACGGGTGTCCCCCAAGAAGCAGAGAAAGCAGAAGAAGGAGAGCCTCCTTCGCCGCATGGGCCGCGCGCTGGCGGGCATGCGGACGGGGTTGAGGCAGGCGCTGGGCCGCCAGACGGACGACGTCTGGGGCCTGATCCTGGTCGTGTTCGGGATCCTCGTCGCGCTCGCGTTCTTCGACCTCGCCGGCCCGGTCGGCAACGGCATCGACACCGCGAGCCGGTTCCTCTTCGGGGTCTGGCGCTTCGCCCTGCCCGTCGCCCTCGCCGGCGTGGGCGTGGCGATGATCGTCGGCCGCAACCGCGACGGTGCCCGCCGTCTCACGCTCGGCGGCCTCACCACCTACGTCGGCACGCTGGCGCTCTTCCACCTCCTCACCGGCGCCGTCGCCCTCAAGCCCAACATCGAGCTCGTCCAGGAGCGGGGCGGGGCCGTGGGCGCGCTCATCGCCTTCCCGCTGCGCCGCATCCTCGGCCACTGGGGCGCCTTCGTGGTCCTCGCCTTCCTCGTCGGGATCGGCGTCCTGGTCATGACCCGCACCACGGTCCGGGAGCTGTTCCTCGGGATCGCCGCCATGTTCCGGTCGCTGCGGAGCTTCGCCTCGACCGCGAAGGTCCCTGTCGCCGCGCCCCAGGCCCTGGCCGAGGAGGCGCCGATCATCTCCATCCCGCGCGGCCGTCACGAGAAGCCCAGGGCGAAGAAGAAGGTCGAGAAGGTCGTCGACGAGCCGGCGCCAGCCCCGGCGGCGCGGCACGCGCGGCCGAAGCCCAAGCCCGTGCCCGCCAGGGGCGGCTACCAGCTGCCCCCGCTGGACCTGCTCGAGCCGGGCACCGGCGGCGAGGTCAACAGGAAGGCACTGGAGGAGACGGCCCGCCAGCTGGAGGAGACCCTGCTCCAGCACGGCGTCGACGCCACGCTCACCCGGATCACCCCGGGCCCGACGGTCACCCGCTACGAGATCGCCCTTGCGCCCGGCGTCAAGGTCAACCGGGTCTCCAACCTGGCCCACGACATCGCCTACGCCCTGGCCACGCCGGACATCCGGCTCATCGTGCCCATCCCGGGCAAGCAGGCCATCGGCGTCGAGGTGCCCAACCAGAAGCGACGCCTGGTCTCCCTGGGGGACATCCTCTCCAGCCCGGAGGCCGCCAAGGCGAGCCACCCGCTCACCGTGGGCCTCGGCATGGACATCTCCGGGACGCCGAAGCTGCTCAACCTCGCCGAGCTGCCGCACGTGCTGATCGCCGGCGCCACCGGCGCTGGCAAGTCGTCGTGCATCAACTCGATTGTCACCTCGCTGCTGATGCGGACCCACCCGGACGACGTCCGTCTCATCCTGGTCGACCCCAAGCGGGTGGAGCTGGGCCAGTACGAGGGCGTGCCGCACCTGCTCACCCGGGTCATCACCAACCCGAAGAAGGCGAACGACGCCCTCAAGTGGGTCGTGGCCGAGATGGACCGCCGCTACGACCTGCTGAACGAGGCGAAGGTGCGCGACATCGTCGGCTATCGGGAGAAGCTGGACAAGGGCCAGCTCGACCCGGAGGGCTTCGACCGGTTCCCGTACATCGTCGTCATCATCGACGAGCTCAACGACCTGATGATGGTGGCCGGCCGCGAGGTGGAGGAGTCGATCGTCCGCATCGCCCAGATGGCCCGTGCCGTCGGCATCCACCTCGTCATCGCCACCCAGCGCCCGTCGGTGGACGTGATCACGGGCGTCATCAAGGCGAACATCCCGAGCCGCCTCGCCTTCAGCGTCGCCTCGCAGACCGACAGCCGGGTCATCATCGACTCGGCCGGCGCCGAGAAGCTCATCGGAATGGGCGACATGCTCGTCGTCACGGCCAAGGAGCCGAGGCCGCAGCGCATCCAGGGCTCCTGGGTGCGGGAGAGCGAGGTCCACGCCGTCGTGGAGTGGGTCAAGGCGCAGAAGGACGCCGAGTACGAGGAGAAGGTGCTCGAGCCGCCGCCCTCTGCGGCCGGCGACTCCGACGAGGACGAGGACGAGGATGCCGACCTGATCCGCCAGGCCATGGAGCTGGTGGTCCGCAGCCAGCTGGGGTCGACCTCGATGCTGCAGCGCAAGCTCCGGATCGGCTTCGCCCGGGCGGGGAGGGTGATGGACGTCCTCGAGCGCAAGGGCGTGGTCGGCCCCTCTCAGGGATCCAAGGCCCGCGAGGTGTTGATGACGGTGGAGGAGCTTGAGGAGCTGCTCGCCGGCGAGTCCGCCACCGTCTGAATCCGACGCCACGGAGCGCGGTTAACCTCACGATCACTAGGGGCTAAGAAGGGGACGACTCACACGTGACCTCTCGAAGAACGGGGCTGGGA
>QGUS01000156.1 GCA_003242515.1 Actinomycetota bacterium | reverse complement strand
GGGCTGTGGGCCCGGCTCCGGGGGGGGGGGGCGGGGGAAGGGCTAACCGATCATCATCCACCCGATCACCTGCGGGCCGAGGGCCAGGGCGAGGAGCCAGCCGCTCGCGGGCCAGTCCCAGGTGAAGTCGATCCGTTCACCGAGGGCGCCGATGACCAGCATGGCGAGGACGGCGCCGGCGGAGACGTCGAGCAGGGGGCCGGCGGCCGGGGCCTTCGCCGTGTTCGTGTACTTCAGCACCAGCATGAAGATCGTGTAGAAGACGGCGGCGGCGAGGGCGATCAGGGTCCCCTTCACGGGATCGCTGCCGAAGGCGTCGTCCTGTCCGATCCCCGAGATCAGCGCCACCCCCAGGAGCACGACGGGGATCGCCATCATGACCAGGCGACGGGGCCTGTCCCCGAAGATGAGCCACGCGGCGACGGCCACCAGGATCACCTGCGTGTTGGCGAGCAGGGTGGCGAGCCCCGATCCGATGTAGTGGATGGCGGTGTGCCACGCGGTGAGGTCGAGGGCGAAGGCGATGCCGGTGACGAAGGCGATCACGCGATGCCGGAGCGGCCTGTGGTCCTCCCTGCGTCTCGCGAACCAGATCACGGCGAGGGCCGGGATGGCGTAGGCGACCCGGAAGAACCCGCCGGTCACGGCGTTGGCCCCGGAGAGGGCGTAGAAGATGGCCGAGAACGAGATGATGATCGCCCCGGCCAGGGCGGCGATGCGGGTCACGGTCAGGCCCCGGCCAGCGAGACCAGCTCCCGGGCGCTCTCCGTTATCGCCTCGGCGAGGAGGCCCGAGTCGGGCAGGGTGTCGTAGTCGGCCTGGATGCCCCAGTGGAGTCGGCCGTCGTAGGAGAAGATGGCGAAGCCGACACCGTGCTGCGCCCACAGGGGGACCATCGGGTAGTTGGCGAGCATCCTCGCCTCGAGCAGGTACATCGGGAACTGTGGCCCGGGGATGTTGGTGACCGTCATGTTGAACGGCCGCATTCTGGGGCCGACCACGCGATTCGCCAAAGACAGCAGCGTGATGGGCGTCCCGGAGCTCAGCTCGACCAGGGTGGCGGCGCCGAGGGCGTGGTTCTCCCGCTTCAGCTCGGCGGTCCGCTCGGTGATCTTGCGGTGACGCGACACCGGGTCGGGATCGTCGATCGGCAGGTAGATCAGCCACATCGCGACCTGGTTGCCCAGCTTCCCGCGCTGGTCGTCGGAGCGGGTCGAGACCGGGTTCATCACGCGGAACTCGTGGCCGGTGGGATCCCAGCCCCGGTGCTCGACGAGGAACCGGCGCAGCGCCCCGGCGGCGATGGAGAGCACGGCGTCGTTCACCGACCCGCCCAACGCGTCCTTGATCCTCTTGGCGTCGGCGAGGTCGATGTCGACCCAGTCGAACCTGCGGTTGGGGCCGATGTCGGGGTTGAGCGGCGATCGGGCCGCCGGCTTGAGCCAGCCGGAGCGGAGCGAGCTCAGGGCGGCGCTGGTCCGGCCCCTGAGGACCTGGGCGACCTCACCGGGCTCCGTGATCTCCTGGCCCAGCCGGGCGATCCGGTCGATGAACCTGCGGGTCGTCTTTGCGGCCTCGGCGACGGCGAGCTGGGTCGGGGTCGGCGCCGGGCGGGGCTCCCACCCGGGGGCCTCCTCAATCTCCGAGGTCGGGACGACGTTGAGCAGGATGGTGGTCAGGTCGACGCCGGAGAGGCCGTCGATCATGCAGTGGTGGATCTTGGCGATGATGGCGAACCGGTCGCCCTCGATCCCCTCCACGACCCACAGCTCCCACAGCGGCCGGGCCCGGTCGAGCTTGGTGGAGACGATCCGCCCGGCCAGCTCCTTCAGCTGGGCGTCGGTCCCGGGTCGGGGGAGGGAGATGTGATGGACGTGGTAGTCGAAGTCGAAGCGATCGTCGTCCACCCATACCGGGTGGCGGTCGTAGGGGACCCATTCGAGCCGCTGGCGGTAGCGGGGGATGTACTGGAGCTTGGAGAGGATGTGCGCCTTGACCCGGCCGATGTCGATGCCGCCGTCGCCCGCCTGCAGCGGGCCGGCCTCGAAGATGGCGACGCCGGCCACGTGCATGTGCGATGTGGGGCTCTCGAGCGCGAGGAAGGAGGCGTCGAGATAGCTCAGCGGCTCGTAGTGGAACTCCGGCACGAACTGAAAGCGTAGAGACGGGGCGGCCGTTCCCGAGGGCCGGATCCGCCTAGCTCTGCGTCACCGGCTCGACTGCCACCTTCTGCCGGTGGGTGGTGATCCCCTGTCTCCGGACCAGCGCCCACGCCGCCAGCATCGAGACGGCGGCGTAGGAGGCCGCCCCGAGGAGCAGCGTCGTCTCCGGGGCCGTGCCCAGGAACGAGACCTGCTGCAGGGCGGCCATGCCGTAGGTGGCGGGGAGGAGATAGGAGACGACCTGGACGGGGCTGAGCAGCCGCTCGATCGGGATGAAGAATCCGCTGAAGAAGATCGAGAAGAGCAGCACGAGCATGGCGTACTGGATTGCCTCGCTCTCGGTGCGCACCACCGCCGATATCACCATGCCGATCCCCAGCGATCCCATGATCACGAGGAGGGCCATCCCGGCGAACCAGAGCCAGTCACCCGCCATGGGGAAGCCGAACCCGTACACCGCGGCCGCAACCAGGGCGGCGCCGACGATGGCGGCGAGCACCACGTAGGCGAGGAACTTGCCGACGAGGGTCTCGCCGGCGCTGAGTGGCGACACGCGGAAGAGGTCGACCGAGCCGAGCGTCCGCTCCCGCACGAGGGCGAGGGCGCCGAAGGTGACCGCCAGGTGCTGGAGGAGCAGAGCCACGACGCCGGGCACGTAGAAGTGCGAGTACGAGACGTCGACGCCGCTCACGTTGGACGGCTCTGCCCGGAACGGGCTCACCATCACCGCCGGGTCGACGTCGGGGAACGCCTCGGGGTTGGTGGCGATCACCTCGGTCAGCGACTCGCGAAGGATCGCCCGGTTCAGCTCCTCCACCGCCGAGCGGATGGCGATCTCCACGAACGCCCGCTCGAAGGGGTCGATCTGGGCGTGGTAGACGGTGATCGTCGACTGCTCGCCGGCCTCCACCTGCTCCTCGGGGTCCTCCGGGGCGACGATGACCAGGTCGGTCTCGCCGTCGGCGAGCGCCCGGCGCGCCTCGCCCTCGTCCTCGGTGACCCCGGACAGGGTGACGCCGGAGCCGAGCGACTCGGCGAGCTGGTCGGTCCTCCCGTTCAGCTCGTTGTCGGGCGACATGACGACGATCGCGTCCAGCGGTGGACGCGTGGCGTCGTACCCGAGCCCGAACGCGAGGAGGATGAGGAACGGACCGACGATGAGGATGAGCACCATGCGCGGCTGGCGCAGTACCTCCATCAGGTCCTTGCGCACGAACGCGGCGATGCGGGTGAGGGATCCCATCAGGCGGCTTCCTCGCCGTCCCCGTGCTCCTGGGTGAAGCGGCTCACCAGCTCGACGAACACGTCGTCGAACGGCGCCAGGTAGGGCTCGATCGACTGGATGGTCAGGCCGGACTCGGCCGCCCAATCGGCTACCGACGGCGACGCCTCGCCCGCGTTGCCGACCACGAGCCGGACGGAGGTCGGCCCGGTCGGGTCGACGCGGGTCGCTCCGCAGCACTCCGCCAGGTCGTCGCGCTGTTGGGCCCGGAGCGGGGTGGTGAAGGCCACGTCCAGCAGCTCTCCGCCGTATGCCATCCGCCGGAGGCCGTCGGGAGTGTCGACTGCGACGAGGCGGCCGTTGGCGAGGACGCCCACCCGGTCGCAGTAGGCGGCCTCGCCCACGTACTGGGTGGTTACGAAGAGGGTGCGGCCCTGCTCCCGCAACTCCTCGAAGCGGTCCCAGATGCGCCGGCGCAGCACGGGGTCGATCCCGGCGGTCGGCTCGTCGAGGAAGAGGAGCTCCGGGTCGTGGACCAGGGTCGCGGCCAGGGCGACGCGCCGCTTCATGCCCCCCGAGGCGTCACCGAGCTTCCGGTCGGCGGCGTCGGCCAGGTCGACCGCCTCCAGCTCCTCCCTGATGCGGCGCCGGCGCTCCCTGCGGGGCATGCCGAAGATGGAGGCGGCGAAGGTCAGGTTCTGCCAGATGGTCAGGTGGTCGTAGAGGACCGACAGCTGGGGCATGTAGCCGAGCCGGGTCCGGTCCGAGCGGTCGAACTGCGACGGGCTCCTGCCTGCCACCGAGGCCTCGCCCCGATCGGGTGCGGTGATGCCGGTGAGCAACCGGATCGTGGTGGTCTTGCCGGAACCGCTGGGGCCGATGAATCCGAAGATCGTCCCCGCTTCCACGTCCAGGTCGAGGCCCTCGACGCCGACGCCGGGAGCGAATTGTCTGCCGAGGCCGCGCGCCCGGACTGCGAGTGGGGAATCCATGGCCGGGCCTACCCGACGGCGTCGAACGCCAAACCGCCCGTTTCATCGCCGGACGCGTTCGGGTATCGCGGAGCGTGACCGTCATCCTCCCCACCGCCGCGCCGCATCGTCTGGCGCCCGCCATCAGGAAGCTGGGCGTCGCCGGCCTGGTCGGCTCCGTCCTGCTCACCGTGCTGGGCCTCTGGATCGTCGGCGACCTCTACGCCCGCCTGCGCCAGTCCCGGGACGCCACCGCGAACGCGTGGCGCACGTTGAACCCACCCCTCACGTGG
>QGUS01000155.1 GCA_003242515.1 Actinomycetota bacterium | reverse complement strand
CCCAGGTAGCGGGGCCACCCCCCCGCACCGGGGGGCCACATGCGGGAGAACAGGCTCGCCAGGTCGTCGAGGCTCCCGGCGAAGCGAGCCGGGGTCGAGTCGGTCTGGACGAGGGCGACGACGAAGAGGACGGCCACGACCAGGCCGAGCAGGGGGACCTGGAGCGACCGCCAGGTGACCGGCGGCCGCACCGGCCGGTCGGCGGCCCTGACGCTCAAGCCTCCTCCCCCGCCGGGCCGTTGCCGTAGACCTCCAGGGCCTCGGATCGGGTGAGCTCCGATCCCGGCCGGTCCAGGACGACGCGGCCGTCGCGCAACCCGATGATCCGGTCCGCCCACCCCTGGGCCAGCGCCAGCTGATGGAGGCTGCACAGCATGGTCAGGCCCGCCTCGTCGCAGAGCTCGACCAGGAGGTCGAGGACCTGACGGGCGGTCTCGGGGTCCAGGGAGGCCACCGGCTCGTCGGCCAGGACCAGGTCCGGCTTCTGGAACAGCATCCGGGCGATGGCGACCCGCTGCTGCTGCCCGCCCGAGAGGGTGTCGGCGCGCTGGAACGCCTGGTCGGCCAGCCCGACCCGCTCCAGGTGGTTCATCGCCTCCCGCCGCATGGCGGCCCCGTAGGACATGACCCCGTACCGGGGACCCCTGATCCGGCCGAGCGCCCCCGAGAGCACGTTCTCGAGGGCGGTGGCGCGCCCGACCAGGTTGAAGCCCTGGAAGACGAACCCGATGCGCTGCCGCAGCCTCCTCAGACCGGCGCCGTCGAGGGCGTCCACGTCCTCGCCGAAGACCGTGACGGTGCCGCTGGTGGGCCGCTCCAGCCCGTTGATGCAACGCAGCAGAGTGGTCTTGCCGGCGCCGGAGCGGCCGACGAGGACCGTCGCGGAGCCGGGCTCCAGGTCGAAGGAGACGCCGTCGAGCGCGACCACGCGGTCGTACCGCTTGGCCAGATCGCGCACCGAGATGATCGGCTCTGCTCGCACCGGAGTCTCCATCGGGGTCGGGTGCCCGACAGCCTAAGGCCGCCGGAGCGGGTTCACCCCGTGCAGGCAGGAGCCTCGGTCAGGCGGCAGACCTCGCGCAGGCTGTCGTACAGCGAGTCGTCGACCGGGGCGAAGCCCCAGGTGTTCGAGCCGGCGATCGGGCACCACGGCTTCCCGGTCGGTCCGTTCTCCTGCACCCAGTCCGGGCTGCAGAAGCCCCGCTCGTAGAGGTCGGCGCCGTCGTTGGCGAGGAACACCTCGGTGATGGCGTCCCGGACCTCCAGGGGCAGGCTCTTCTGGATGGCAAGAACCACGCCGGGAATGGGGTCGGACTCCCACACCACGCGGAGCTCGCCCGGTGCGAGGTCGCCGTCGGCCTCGATCTTCGCCAGCTCGCTGTCCACCGCGAACCCGGCGTCGCAGGTGCCATCGGCGATGGCCAGCACCGAGTTGTCGTGGGCTCCGGCGAAGATCGCCTCGGCCAGGTCCTCGTCGGGGTCGATGCCGGCCGCGAGCAGCCCGGCGGCGGGGATCAGGTACCCCGAGGCGGAGCTGGGGTCGACGAAGCAGATCCGCTTGCCCCGGTAGTCCTCCAGGGTCGTGATGTCGGTCCGGTCGGCCCGCGCCAGCCCGTGGGACTGGTAGGTGGGCGAGCCGTCGGGCGCCGTGATGTACGCCGCCCGGGCCTCGATGTCCGCCCCCTGCCCGGTGGCGATCACGTAGGCGAACGGCGACATCACGGCGATCTCGAGGCGGCCGGCGATGAGGGCCTCGATGAGGCCCCCGTAGCTCCCGCCGGTCGTGATGAACTCGACGTCGGCGCCGAGGTCCGCCTCCAGGGCCTTCACCATCGCACCGAACCGCTCCTCCTGGCCGGCGGAGTCGTCGGCCGGTGTCACGCCGAACCGGATCTCCTCCGGCATGCCGGAGACGCCGGTCGTCGTCGTGGTGCCCTGGCCCGTGCAGGCGGCCAGCAGTGCCAGGGTGCATGCCAGCACTCCGAGCCGGCGCCGCAACGACCTGGTACCGCCCATCGTCATCTCAGAACCCGAGGCTGCCGAAGTAGCGGGTCTTGGGCTCGACGTACTCGAGGATGCCCTCGTGGCCGGACTCCCGGCCGAGGCCCGACTGCTTGAAGCCGCCGAACGGCGCCTCCGGGGTGGAGGGCAGCCAGTCGTTGATGGCGATCATCCCGAACTCGAGCCGCTCCGACACCTTGAACGCCGTCGCCATGTCCCGCGTGTAGACATAGGCGGCGAGGCCGTAGTTCGTGGCGTTGGCCCGCTCGATGGCGGCGTCGACGTCGTCGAACGGGATCACCGGCATCACCGGCCCGAAGATCTCCTCGTTGTGGATCGGCATCTCGGGAGACACGTCGGTGACGACGGTCGGCTCGAAGAAGTAGCCGGGCCGCTCGGGGCGCCGGCCGCCGACGAGGACCCTGGCGCCGGCGTCGGCGCTCTCGGCGACGATCCTCTCCACCCGGTCGCGCTGACGGGCGTTGATCAGCGGACCGACCGTGGTCTCCGGGTCGAGACCGTCGCCCAGCACCTGCTGCCTGGCGGTCTCGACGGCGATCTCCGTGAAGTCGTCGACGACGGCCTCGTGGACGTAGAACCGCTGCGGGGAGATGCAGACCTGTCCGCCGTTGCGGACCTTGGTGGACATGGCGGCGCGGGCAACCTCGGCGATGTCGCCGGCGTCCGGGAAGACGAGGACCGGGGCGTTGCCGCCGAGCTCCAGCGAGAGCCTCGTGATGGTCTTGGAGGCGCCGTCCATGAGGAGGCGGCCCACCCTGGTCGAGCCGGTGAACTGGATCTTCCCGACCCGCTTGTCCTCGAGCATCACCTGGCCCATCGACTCCGGCTCGCCATTGACGATGTTGATGACGCCCGGAGGGGCGCCGGCCTCGGTGAGCGCCCATCCGATGAGCATGGCCGACCGCGGCGTGAACTCGGACGGACGGGAGACGACGGTGTTGCCCACGGCCAGGGCCGAGGAGATGGCCCGCATCTGGTTGTAGACCGGGAAGTTCCAGGCGGTGATGATCCCGACCACGCCGATCGGCTGGTAGATGACGTCGATGCGGCGGCCGGGGACACGAGAGGGGATCCAGCGTCCGTAGAGGCGCTCCGCCTCACCGGCGGCCCAGCGCAGCTGGTTGGGGGCTCCGAGCCACTCCCCCTTCGCCTGGGCGAGGGGCTTGCCCGACTCCTCGGTGGTGATGCGGGCGAACTCGTCGACGTGCTGGGTGATGATGTCCGCTGCCTTGAGGAGGACCTTGGACCGCTGGTAGGCGGTCATCTGGGCCCACTCCTTCTGCGCGGCGTGGGCGGCGTCGACGGCAGCCCGGAGATCGGCGGCGTCGCCGAACGGCAGGGTCTCGATCACCTCCTCGGTGGCCGGATTGACCAGATCCCAGGTGCCGCCGTTGGCGGCGTCGACCCACTGACCCCCGATCAGCTGCTTGAACTCCATCATGGGACCCACGGTATCAAGGTGTAGCGGGCCCCGGTCACAGGACGGTGAAGCGTGCCCCAACGGCGGGTGAATCCTGGCTTACTGATCAGGGGTCGAGCGTCTGCGTGCAGGTCTCGTCGAGGCCGCTCAGCCCCAGGGCCTGGCGGGCGGCCGCGGGGTCGCGCATCACGAAACGGGCGTCCTCCCTGATCTGCTCGATGTCGAAGTAGCGGATCTTCGGGTTGGGCGCCGGGATCTCATAGGCCGACCGCTCGATGGAGAGGGTCGTGAAGTTGGCGGTGTCCAGGTTTGGGAGCAGCGCCACGAAGTCGGCGAGCCGGTCGTGCGGGATGTCCGTCTTCACGTTCTCCTTGATCGCCGCGGAGACCTCGCCCAGGTTGAGCAGGAGCTCGACGGGGCTGGTCTGTTCCACGAGGGCGGCGATCAGGCATCGCTGCCGCTGCATCCGGGCGAACTCGTGGGACTGGGAGCGGATGCGGGCATATGCCAGGGCGTGGAAGCCGTCGAGGTGCTGGCGGCCCTCCTCGATCACCACCGTGGTCCGGGTGGCTCCCCAGTGGTCGTCGGCGGTGTCGTAGTTGCGATCGACGATGCGCCGCGGGACGTCGATGGTCACGCCGCCCAGGGCGTCGACCAGGTCCTTGAACCCGGTGACGGTGACCATGGCGTAGTAGTGGATGTCGATCCCGAACAGCGTCCCGAGCGCCGTCTTGACCGCGTTGACCCCGGGAGACTGGGGACCCGGGTACCGGTCGGGGGCGATGTCCTCGGCCCGCCGGTAGACGTGGCCGATCCAGTCCCACTCGTCGAGGCTCTTGGGGACACCGTATCCCTCGGGCATCGGGTAGTTGGAGAGGAACCGCGGCACGGAGAGGATCGCCACGTCGTAGGGCGGCTGAGGGTTGATGCTGACCACGATCATCACGTCGGTGCGGTGCCCGACGTAGCGGGGATCCTTCGGGTCCAGGGTCTCCTGGTTGGGGCGCATGTCCGACCCGAGCAGGGCGATGTTGAGCCGCTCGAGCCCGTCCCAGATCCGGGGCGGGGCGGTAGTCGTCGTGGTCGGCGGGAGGGGGGTCGCGGGGGGACCGGGGACGACCGGTCCACCTGGACTCGCGGTCCGGGTGGTGGTCGGCGGAGGCCCGGGGTCGAAAACCGGGGGGAGAGGGTCTTTTCCGCCCAAGGCG
>QGUS01000154.1 GCA_003242515.1 Actinomycetota bacterium | reverse complement strand
GATCTCTGGCGCCTTCGCCGGTCTGGTCGGCCTCACCGAGATCATGTCCCTCGGCTTCTTCCCGGCAAACCCGATCCAGGGCCTCGGATTCACCGGCATCGCCGTCGCCCTGCTGGGCCGGAACAGGGCGGTCGGTGCGGCCGTGGCGGCCCTCCTGTTCGCCTTCCTCGACGTCTCCTCGGGCATCCTCCAGTTCTCCGGGGCGGCGTCCCGGGAGATCGTCGTGATCATGCAGGGGATCATCATCCTGGCGGCCGTCATCGCCTACGAGATCGCCCGCCGGGCCAGGGAGCGTGACGAGGCGAGGGCCGCGGCCATGGCCCTCGAGAACGAGGAGGTGGCGGCATGAAGCGGTTCGCAGCCCTGCCCGCCTGGGTCCGGTGGCCGCTCTATGTGATCGTGGCCGTCCTGATCCTCGGGTTCGCCGAGGGCCTCGACAACACCGGCCGCCTCACCGAGATGTCCACGGCCCAGTCGATGCTGCGGTGGGCGGTGCCGATCCTGCTCGCCGGCCTCGGCGGCCTCTACTCGGAGCGGGCCGGTGTGGTGAACATCGGCCTCGAGGGCATGATGATCGTGGGCACCTGGATGGGTGCCTGGGGCGCCCTCAAGTTCGGCCCCTGGTGGGGTCTGGTCGCCGCGCTCATCGGCGGCGCCATCGGCGGCCTCCTGCACGCCCTGGCGACGGTGACCTTCGGCGTCGACCACATCATCTCGGGCGTCGCCATCAACATCCTCGCTCCCGGCTTCACGCGGTTCCTCTCGTCGATCGTGGAGGTGCCCGGGTGGTCGATCACCCAGTCGCCCCGCGTCCCGGGCGTGGGCAGCGCCACCCTCCCGGTCCTGGCGGGCGGAAAGATCGGCGGGTGGACCTCGCCCGACCTGCTGGGGTGGATCGGGTCGAAGAAGATCTTCCTCGTCTCCGACATCGCCGACCTGGCCAAGGGCCTCGTCTACCGCGCCTCCTGGGTGACGATCCTCGCCCTGCTCATGGTGCCGTTCACGGGCTGGCTGCTGTGGCGCACCCGGTTCGGCCTCCGCGTCCGCATCTGCGGCGAGTACCCGGCGGCCGGTGAGGCGCAGGGCATCAACGTCTACAAGTACAAGTACGTCGCCGTGATCATCTCCGGCGCCCTGGCGGGTCTCGCCGGCGCCTTCATCGCCGGGCCCGACCTCTCCGGTCTCTACCTGGAGGGCCAGACGCAGGGTCGTGGCTTCATCGGCCTGGCGGCGCTGATCTTCGGCAACTGGAGGCCGGGTGGCGTGCTCGGGGCGGCGATGCTGTTCGGCTATCCGTTCGGCATCAGCCTCCGCGACCTGGACGGGTCGGCGTCCCACTCGCTGATCCTGGTGAGCACCGTGGGCCTGGCCCTGGTGGCGATCCAGGCGTTCCGGAAGGGCCGCAAGGCCGACTCCGCCCTCGCCGTCGCCCTCGGCGCGCTGTCGATCCTCTGGTACCTGCTCTCCGACTCGGTGGAGTCGGTCTGGATCAACATCTTCCCGTACGTGATCGTGCTGCTGGTGCTCGTGTTCTTCGCCCAGCGGCTCCGGATGCCGGCGGCCGACGGCCAGGTCTACCGGCGGGGAGAGGCCTGACGCAGCGCACCCGGCCATGCCGGGCACCCGGCTGGACCTGAAGACGCCCCGTCTCCGACGGGGCGTCTTCTCTCTGTCGTCCCGTGGGGACCCGGATCGGGGAGGGCGCCGCCCGTCGGGCGAAGCGCTGGAGGGGGCGGGGGACGGTTCCCACCAGGTGACGCTCCGGGGCGGGTCACGACCAGGTACCCGGTGGCGAGCACCTGTTCCTCAGGCGACCGGGAATCAGCCTTCGGGGTTGGACGGGCGGGCGATGATCTCGATCTCGTCGATGGCGAGCTCGGTGAACACCTTCCCGTTCACCACCTCGGACCGGTACGCCGAGTGGATGGTGATCTCCACGTAGTTGGCGTCGAGGGCCGGCCAGGTGATCGACTGGGTGCCGGGCTCGTCCTTGAGCGTGTAGGTCATGTCGACGATGTTCCCGTCGGCGCTCAGGGTGATCCCCTGGGCCCGGTAGTTCTGCAGGAACCGGTCGTTGTCCTGGATGTTCGTCCAGTCGATCCGGGAGATGGTCATCGGCTGGGCGAAGTCGAGGCGGATCTTGATCGGCTTCTCCTGCTGCTCCAGCTCCTCCCAGTTCACCTGGTACTCGCTGCCGGTGCCCTTGGTGAGGTTCTCGCAGACCAGGCTGCCGAGGCCCGGCGGGTCGCAGCTGACCCGGAGGACGTCGATCCTGGTCGGCTCGACGACGGTGCCGGTGGTCGAGGTGACCGTGGTGCTCGTGGTGGAGCCGGAGGCAGTCTCGTCACCGCCGAAGATGTTGAAGGCGAGGGCGATGAGGATCACGATCAGCAGCAGGCCGCTGATGGCGAGGGCGGCGCGCACCCCTGCGGTGGCCTGGACGGCGGGGCGGGGCGCCGTGGGGAGGGGGTCCTGGCGGAGGCGGGCTCCACAGCTCTGGCAGTGGAGGTTGGTGGACGGGTTGGCGGCGTGACAGGACGGACACTCCACCGTGGTCCCGCCGGACCTGCGCGGCGGCGGGGGCGGCGGCGCCGGCTCGTCGAGTCGGAACTCCTCGATGCCGGGGTCGCCGGGCACGGGGTTGACCGGGCCGTCGGAGGAGACGGAGATCACGTTGCCGGTGCGACGCGGCCGCGCCGGGGCGGCAGCCTCGGTGGGCTGTCGGAGCGGGTCCATGAACGAGCCGCAGGACGTGCAGAACTGCTCGTCCAAGGGCACCGATGCGCCGCATTGTTCACAGATCTGGGAAACCACAGCCCTCCTTGGGACCGGTATTGTGCCACGGGATGCCCGTCATCGCCCTGCGCACCTACGAACCGTGGACACCGTGGTCGGTGCTGGCGGCGATCTTCTTGTTCGCTGTGTTCGTGACCCTATTGATTGTCGTCCTCGGACGGGACAATCGTTAAACGAAAGTGGCATCCGACACGAGCTTCCGCTGCGCCACCTGTGGCTTCCGCTCCGGCAAGTGGATGGGGTTCTGCCCGCAGTGCGGCGCCGACGAGCCGCTGGTGGAGACCGGTGCCCCGTCCCGGAAGGCCGCCGAGGCCGCCGCGGTCACCCTGACCGAGGCGGGCGAGGGGTCCCATGAGCGCATCCCCACGGGCTGGTCCGAGGTCGACCGGGTCCTGGGAGGCGGCCTCGTCCCGGGGTCCGTGGTCCTGCTCGGCGGCGAGCCCGGAGTGGGGAAGTCCACCCTGCTGCTCCAGCTGGCCGGCTCCCTGGCGGCACACGGCCGCAGCGCCCTGATCGCCTCCGCCGAGGAGTCGGTGGGGCAGGTGGCGATGCGCGCCGGCCGCCTCGGGATCGCGTCCGAGCAGATAACCCTGGTGTCCGACGACGACGTCGACGCCATCGTCGCCCTGGCCGACCGCAGCCGCCCCGACCTGCTCATCGTCGACTCCATCCAGACGGTCGGCGTGCCCGAGATCTCCTCGGCCGGTAGCGTCGCCCAGGTGAGGGAGAGCGCTGCCCGCCTCATCCGGCTGGCCAAGGACACCCGCACCGCCCTGGTCCTGGTGGGTCACGTCACCAAGGAGGGCGGCCTGGCCGGGCCGAAGATCCTCGAGCACATGGTCGATGTCGTCCTCTACATGGAGGGCGACCCCGACCGCGGGTTCCGTGTGCTCCGCTCCAACAAGAACCGCTTCGGGCCCACCCACACCTCCGGCATGTTCGAGATGGCCTCCGACGGCCTGATGGAGGTGGAGGACCCGTCCAAGTTGTTCCTCCAGGGCTGGGAGTACGACGTCGCCGGCACCGTCGTCTACCCGGCGGTCGAGGGCCGCCGGTCGGTCCTCGTCGAGATCCAGGCGCTCGTGGTCCCCACCGGCCAGGTGCAGCCCCGCCGCTCCATCCGCGGGCTCGATCCCGCCCGGGTCAACCAGGTCCTCGCCGTGCTCCAGCGCCACTGCGGGCTCCAGCTCCACGACAAGGAGGTGTACGTCAACGTGGTGGGCGGCTGGCGGCTCGCGGAGCCGGGCTGCGACCTCGCCGTGGCCCTCGCCATCGCCTCCTCCCACGACGACAGGCCGCTCGGCCGTCTCGCCGCCTGGGGGGAGATCGGGCTCGCCGGGGAGGTGCGTCCCATCCCCATGGAGCAGCGCCGGATCGAGGAGCTGGACCGTATGGGCCTGCACCGCCGGATCGCCCCGCAGGCGGGCAAGGCCCTCCGTCTCGTCGACGCCCTGGACCAGGCCGGCCTCTGACTTCGGATCACCCCTCTCCGCCGGGTGGGCGGGGGAGCCGCCGTGATACCCTGATGGCGGTTTGGGCGATCCGACCTTCGAAGAGACACTGGAGCGTCTCGCCCCCGGGACCCCGATGCGGCGCGGCATCGACCGCATCATCCAGCAGGGCAAAGGGGGCCTCGTGGTGCTGGGGCACAACGAAGCAGTGGCCCGCGTCAGCTCGGGCGGGTTCAAGCTCCAGGGCGCGACCTTCACCCCGGCGCGTCTCGCCGAGCTGGCCAAGATGGACGGCGGCATCGTCCTCGACGACTCCTGGAGCTCGATCCTCGAGGCCAACGTCCACTTCATCCCCGACGGGTCCATACCGACCGACGAGAAGGGCCCCCGCACCCACACCTGTCTT
>QGUS01000153.1 GCA_003242515.1 Actinomycetota bacterium | reverse complement strand
GTCTGGCGCAGGCCATCCAACAGCCCGGCGTCGAACAGCCCCGAGTAGATCTCGAGCAGGATGGGTGTGGCGCGCCTGATCCCTTCGGCCGAGAACAGGTCGATGCCCGTGGACCGGGCAACGTGCTCGTGGAGCAGGGCGAGCCCGATCTGCATCGACAGCTGCAACGCGGTCCGCGCCTCGAGGTCCTGCGAGTCGGCGAGGTATCCCTTGGCGATGGCCTCACGGCTCACGGCCACGGCCTCCGCGAGCATCTCGTCGAAGAGGGCCGCGGCCTCGGGGCTGTTGGACGCCATCGCCCATGCGAGGTAACGCATGAGCGACCGGGACTCGCTCATGGCGGCGCTCATGAACGACGGGTCGAACATCCCGCCGGCGATGGAGTCGTCCTTGATCCGCCGGTAACGCTCCACCACGTGCCGGTCGCAGGCCCGCCTCAGTCCCTCCTTGGAGCCGTAGTGGTGGAGCACGAGTGCGGGGGAGACCCCGGCCTCCCCGGCGATACGCCGGATCGAGGTTGCCTCGTAGCCCAGCTCGGGGAAGAGCCGCATGGCCGCCTCGCGGATCCGGGCCCGACCGAGATCCCTCACGCCGAGGGTGACGAGGCTGATACGCGGCTCGATGGCGGCAACCTAGTCCGCGGTGATGACCGCCTGGGTCTGGGTCGTCTTGGCGACCAGCCGTTCGGTGTCGTCGGTGACCGTGGTCTCCAC
Organism: Actinomycetota bacterium; assembly: GCA_003242515.1. Lineage (GTDB taxonomy): Bacteria > Actinomycetota > Acidimicrobiia > Spongiisociales > ZC4RG35 > ZC4RG35. The sequence goes on along the minus strand of QGUS01000153.1, from coordinate 3,989 downwards.
GACGATCGTGAACCGGCCGGCGTGGAGCACGGTCGACCGGGCGGTCACCCACCCGGACCGCACCGCGCCGATGAAGTTCGTCTTCGACTCGATGGTGGTCGTCGCCGTGGCCCCATCCGGGAGGTTGAGGTAGGCACAGGCGGCGCCCGCCGAGTCGGCCAGGGCCATCAGCGCCCCGCCGTGAAGGATGCCGGCGGAGGTGCACAGCTCAGGAGCCCACGCCATCCGTAGCTCCACGCCGTCCCGCTCGAAGCGGGCCGCCTCGATCCCCAGGGTGCGGGTGAGGGGCATTGACTGGTGGACGAAGCGGGTGGGGTCGGTATACCGGAAAGCATCGCACGATGGGACCTTGGTCGGGGGACGGGGTGGTGGGTGCGGGCTACGCTCGACTCCATGGGCGCCACGCACGAGGTCTTCAACCAGACGCCGCCGCTCTACGACTACGACATGGCCGCCGCGGACCCGGTGCTCCTCCCCGCCCTGGAGCGAGAGGGCGCCGGATGGGCGAGCGACCGGGTGACGGCGCTGGGCCGCCGCATGTCCAGCGAGGAGGTGACCACCTGGGGCTTCCTCGCCAACGAGTACACGCCACGGCTCCGCACCCACGACCGGGTGGGGAACCGGTCCGACACCGTCGACTTCCATCCCGCATGGCACGGCCTGATGGGCCTCGCGATCTCCAACGGCCTCCACTCCATCCCCTGGGAGAAGGAGCCCGGTGAGGGAGGCTTCCCGGCCCGGGCCGCACTCACCTTCATCGCCTCGCAGATCGAGGCCGGGCACTTCTGCCCGATCTCGATGACCTGCGGGGCGGTCCCCACGATCCGGCTCGACCCCGGGCTGGCGAGCTTCTGGGAGCCGAAGGCGGTCAGCCGCGAGTACGACCCGACCTTCGCTCCGGCCACCGACAAGCCCGGCGTCCTCGTCGGCATGGGGATGACCGAGAAGCAGGGCGGCTCCGACGTCCGGGCCAACACCACCCGCGCCGTCCCCACCGGTGTCGACGGCGAGTACCTGCTCACCGGCCACAAGTGGTTCATGTCGGCGCCGATGTGCGACGCCTTCCTCGTCCTCGCCCAGGCCCCGGGTGGCCTCTCCTGCTTCCTGGTCCCCCGGTTCAACCCGGACGGGAAGGTCAACGCCCTCCGCCTGCAGCGTCTCAAGGACAAGCTGGGCAACCGGTCCAACGCCTCCTCGGAGGTCGAGTTCGACGGGGCGTTCGGTTGGATGGTGGGGGAGGAGGGCCGCGGCGTGTCCGCGATCATCGAGATGGTCGGGCACACCCGGCTCGACTGCGCCACCGGCTCCGCCGCCCTGATGCGCCAGGCCGTCACCCAGGCGATCCACCACGTCCGCCACCGTTCCGCCTTCGGGTCGCCGCTGATCGAGAAGCCGCTGATGAGGAACGTCCTCGCCGACCTCGAGGTGGAGACCGAGGCGGCCGTCCTCCTCATGATGCGGGTGGCGGGCGCCTTCGACCGGGCCGCCACCGACGACCACGAGGACCTGGTGAAGCGGCTGCTCACCCCCGTGGCGAAGTACTGGGTGACCAAGCGGTGCTCCGAGGTGACCCGCGAGGCGATGGAGTGCCTGGGCGGGAACGGGTACGTCGAGGAGTCGATCATGCCCCGCCTCTACCGGGAGTCGCCGGTGAACGCGATCTGGGAGGGGAGCGGCAACGTGATCGCCCTGGACATCCTTCGCGTCCTCGTCCGGGAGCCGGCGGCGGTGAAGGAGCTGCAGAACGAGGTGGAGGAGGCACGCGGCCACGACCCGCGGCTCGACCGGGCCATCGACGCCGCCTTCGGCGGCCTGGACCTGTCGGACGCCGAGGCCGGCGCCCGCATCATCATCGAGCGGATGGCCCTCGCCACCTCCGGGGCCCTGCTGGCCCGGTACGCGTCGCCCGAGGTGTACGAGGCGTTCGCGGTGAGCCGCCTCGACGGGGACTGGGGCCACCTCTTCGGGACGCTCCCGACCCATCTCGACTTCGGGGCGATCATCGAGCCCGCCATCCCCGAGGCGCGCGCCTGATCCGGGCGGTACCTTGGCCCCATGACCGATCGTGACCTGGAGCGGGTCGAGGGCCTGATCCAACAGCTGGTCCGGGAGCACCCGCCGGCCGAGACCCCCGAGATCGAGTTCTGGGGGGCCCAGTACGACCTCGGGCTGGCGTGGGTCTGGCACCCGGAGGGCGAGGGCGGCCTCGGGCTCCCGCGGCGCTACCAGACCTACATCAACCGGCGTCTGGTGGAGGAGGGCGCCTCCATCGAGAACCGGTACCGCAACGTGCTCGGCATCGGCATGGGCGCCGGCGTGCTGGCGACCCACGGCACACCCGAGCAGAAGCAGCGGTGGCTGCGCCCGATGTTCACCACGGAGGAGATCTGGTGCCAGATGTTCTCGGAGCCGGGCGCCGGCTCCGACGTCGCGGGCCTGGCGACCATGGCGGTCCGGGACGGCGACGAGTGGGTGGTGAACGGCCAGAAGGTGTGGACCACCCTGGCCCACCTCGCCAGGTGGGGCATGCTGGTGGCGCGGACCGACCCCGATGTCCCCAAGCACCAGGGACTCACCTACTTCATCCTCGACATGGAGTCGCCCGGCGTCGGGGTGCGGCCGCTCTACCAGATCACGGGCGAGGCGGAGTTCAACGAGGTCTTCTTCGACGACGTCCGCATCCCCGACGCCAACCGAATCGACGACGTCGGGGCCGGCTGGCGGGTCGCACTCACCACGCTGATGAACGAGCGGGTCGCCATCGGCGGCACCACCGCCCCGCGGGGCTCGGGCCGCATCGCCGAGGCGGTGGCCGCGTGGCAGGAGTACGGCGACGGGGACCCTGCCCTCCGCGACGAGCTGGTCCGGCTGTGGGCCGAGGTCGAGGCCGCCCGGCTCACCGCGATCCGGGCCGACGAGATGGCCGCGGCCGGGATCCCCGGGCCGGAGGGCTCGACCGGCAAGCTCGCCTGGGCCGAGAACAACAAGGCGGTGATGTCGTTCACCCTCGAGCTCATGGGCCTCGACGGGACGCTGTACCCCGGCGGCTACCAGTTCATCCGCCCGACCGTCTTCGAGGGGCGTCCGCCCCAGCACGGCTACCTGCGCACCCGGGCCAACTCGATCGAGGGAGGAACCTCCGAGGTGATGCTCAACATCCTCGGGGAGCGGGTGCTGGGGCTCCCCGGCGACCCGCGTGTCGACAAGGACCTGCCCTGGAAGGAGGTGCCCCGTGGCTGAGGTGCGCGTCTCCTACGCCCCGACCGAGGAGATCACCCTCCTCCGCAACACGGCGCGGGAGTTCCTCTCCGACCAGATCCCCCTCGCCCGGGTCCGGGAGCTGATGGCCGGCCCCGACGGCTTCGAGCGGGGCCTGTGGCAGCAGATGGCGGACCTCGGCTGGACCGGCCTCACCATCCCCGAGGAGCACGGCGGCGCCGGCTACGGCCCGGTCGAGCTGGCTGTGATATTCGAGGAGATGGGACGCATGGTCACCCCGGGGCCGTTCTTCGCCACGGTCGGTCTCGCCGTGCCGCTCGTCCTCTCCCTGCCCGACGACGACCGGAAGTCCGGACTGCTGGGCGGCATCGCCTCCGGCGAGACCATCGCCACCGTCGCCGCGTTCGAGAAGCCGCGTGACTGGGACCTGTCCGCGGTGGAGACGACCGCCACGCAGGAGGGCGGCCGGTGGGTGCTGAACGGTGTCAAGCGCCACGTGCTCGACGGGCACATGGCCGACCTCTTCCTAGTCGCGGCCCGCACCGGGGACGGCCTGGCCGTCTTCCCCGTGAGCGCCGGTGCCGACGGCCTCTCCGTGGAGCAGGTGGACACGCTCGACCTGACCCGCCGGCAGTCCACCGTCACCCTCGACGGTGTCGCCAGCGCCGGGCCGCTGGGCGGCGGGCCCGCCGGGGAAGCGCTCCCCTGGGCCCTCCCCTCGCCCCCGTCCCCCCCCCCCACGGAGCAGGTGGCGGGCGCCCAGCCCGTTG
>QGUS01000152.1 GCA_003242515.1 Actinomycetota bacterium | reverse complement strand
GGAGATCCGGGGGAATTTCAATGAAACTCCCCCATTCGGCCAAAAGCCCAAGGCCACCCCCGGCCCCGCTATGTCTGCGAGAACGGCGAGGTGGTCGCGGTCCAGCCTGACGACTCGCAGTACGAGGACGGCTACGCCTCTTACGACGAGGCCGAGGCCGACTGCACCCCGGCCGAGGAGCCCGAGCCGGAGCCGGACCCGGACAAGCCGAAGCACAAGAAGCATCGCTACGTGTGCGTCGACGGCGAGGTGATCAAGGTCGGTCCGAAGGACCCGCGGTACAAGGGCGCACACAAGTCCTACTGGAAGGCCAAGAAGGACTGCACCCCGGCCGAGGAGCCCGAGGCCCGTTACGTCTGCGAGGCGGGCGAGGTCGTCGAGGTCGGTCCAGACGATCCCCGCTATGACGACGCCTATGCCTCCTACGACGAGGCTGAGGCCGACTGCACCCCGGCCGAGGAGCCCGATCCGGAGCCGGAGCCGGAGCCTGAGCCGGAGACCCGGTACGTCTGCGACGACGGCGAGGTGATCGGGGTCGACGACACCGATCCCCGCTACGACGAGGGCTACCCGTCGGAGGACGAGGCCGCGGTCGACTGCGCCACCGACGAGGAGGATCTGCCGAACAAGTGGGTCTGCGTCGGTCCGAGCGAGGTCGCCGAGATCGGTCCGGATGACCCCCGCTACGACGAGGCCTACGACACGGCCGCCGAGGCTCTCCTCGACGAGGACTGCGAGGAGGTCCTGCCGACGGTGGTGACCACCACGCCCGGTGACGAGGTGGACGACGAGGAGCTGCCCTTCACCGGCATGGACTCCGGCGTCTTCGCTGCCATCGCCGCCGTGCTCCTTCTGGCCGGCATCTCGCTGCTCGGCTTCTCCCGCCGGGTGGGCGAAGAGTCCTGACTTACCCCTCGGTACGACAGTGAAGGGGCGGGCCGGACGGCCCGCCCCCTTCCGTTTGCGGAATGGGTCTTCAGTCCCACCACTCTCCGTGGTGAGAGATCACGGAAAGTGATACAGTGTCGCTCGTCATGGGGCGGGGCTCCGGCTTTCCAGCCGTCCGTCCGCGTCCCGTGATGGGGCAAATAGGGAGGCTACGAAACCAGGCCTGTAATCCGGTCACCTCGGCCTGGTGGAGCCAGTGGTGAGACCGACCTATTCCCGAACTGTCGTCGAACAAGAGGGGATAGGAATCATGCGACAGCCGAATGGCGTCGCGGGGTGGCGCGGACTGCGGACCCTGCGACGTGTTCTCAGCCTCATGGCTGTGATCGGTGTCCTGGCGGGGATCATGCCCATGGGGGCGTTCGCCGCGGGATACGACCCGGATCAGAACAAGACCGGGTACTGGGAGGACCTGTACTCCGACCACAAGGCCGTGTGTTTCAAGCACGACTCGGGGGACAAGGACTTCAAGAAGAACCTCCACGGCGAGGTCAGCTCGAACGGGAAGCAGGTCAACCTCAAGCCGTTCGACAGCTCCTGGGGCGGCGACCACTGGGAGGCCCTGATCATCAAGGCCGGCACCAAGAACGCCGTGTACCGCCACCCGGAGGCGAACAAGGCGTACGCCTCGCCGGACAACAAGAGCGTGTCGCACTGGATCGTCTGTGTGGGCACCAACCCGACCAAGAAGGCGGACACGCCGACCTGGACGGTCAAGCCCGAGACGCAGAAGTGCGACGAGAAGACCGGCAACTGGGTGGGCCAGAAGAACGGCCGGATCACCCTGAAGACCGGCAAGGGCTACACCTGGGCGACCAGCCCGCTCGACAAGACGGGCCTGGCGGCCGGTGAGTACGGTCCGTACTCCGCCAACGCCAACAGCGGCTACGTGTTCGAGGGTGGCTCGAAGACCTTCTCCACCGGGAAGATCGTGGTCGAGAAGTACTTCCAGGACTCCGAGTGCCTGAAGAAGGTCACGCCCAAGGACCCGACGGTCGTCAAGACCACCGGCTGTGACGTCGGCTACTTCAAGATCCACAACACCGAGGGCGTCGACTACTTCGTCAACGGCGAGCTTCGTGCCCCCGGCGTCTACCACGAGACGGGCACCTTCACCGTCACCGCCCAGGCCAGGGAGGGCTACAAGCTGAGCAACCCGTCCTGGAGCAAGACCTTCACCATCTCCGCCACGGAGAAGTGCGTGAACCCGGTCGCTCCGACGGTGGTGCCCAGCGAGGCCTGCGACCAGCAGGGCTACGTGCTGATCCCGAACATCGCGGGCATCAAGTACCACTGGAAGGGCGAGTGGGCCACCGACCTCTCCGGTCAGACGATCAGCGGCCCGATCAACAAGACCCTCGTCGCCAAGGCGGCCTCCGGCTGGACGATCGAGCCCGGCGCCACCACCGAGTGGAAGGTGGAGATCGCCCCGGCCGACGAGTGCATCGACGACCCGGGCTTCGAGTTCGGCAACGTCCTGATGGTCTGCAACCCGAAGACCGGTGAGTTCCAGGTCTCCGAGCTGGGCTTCATCAACCTGGACGAGGGCGAGAACTACACCTGGGACGGGTCCTCGCAGTCGGGCCTGACGGCGGGCACCTACGGCCCGTTCACGGCCACGGCCGAGCCGGGCTTCTCCTTCCAGGGCGGCAAGACCTTCACCACCGGTGAGATCACCATCGTCGAGTCCTTCGACGAGGAGGAGTGCGACAAGCTGGTGAAGGCGGCGTGGCCGATCGTCGTCCAGTCCGAGGGCTGTGACATCGAGGGCTTCGTCAAGGTCCCGAACAAGGAAGGCGTCGACTACTACCTCGTCGACGGCGAGACCGAGACGCTCGTCAACGGCCAGACCCTGACCGGCGCCGGCACCTACGTGATCGTCGCCCGGGCCCAGGACGGCTACGAGCTCGAGGGCAAGTCCAGGTGGACCCTGACGGTGGAGAAGGAGGACGGCTGCCTCACCGACCCGCTCGTCGAGACCACTCCCGAGCTGCTCGTCTGCAACCCGCTGACGGGTGAGTTTGAGGGCCAGAACAACGGTTCCATCACCCTGCTGGGTGGCGAGAACTTCAGCTGGCAGAATTCCTCGATGACGGGCCTGTCCGCCGGCACCTATGGCCCGTTCACGGCCAAGGCCGACGAGGGCTTCGTCTTCCAGGAGACCGGCTCTGACACCTTCGTGGTGGCCAGCGTGACCGTCGGTTCGGAACAGCAGACCGAGAACTGCGTCAAGCTCCCGCTGAAGTTCGCCTGCGACGCCACGACCGGCGAGGTCATCGAGGTCGATCCCTCTGACGCCCGGTACGAGGAGGCCTACGACACCCGGCAGGAGGCGCTCGCTGATGACGAGTGCACCTCCGTGCTGCCGACCGTCGTGACCACCCCCCCGGATGGCGACGTCGACGACGATGAGCTGCCGTTCACCGGAATGGAGACGGGACTGGTGGCGGGCATTGCCGCCCTGCTGCTGGCCATCGGCGCAGCGATGCTGCTGATGACCCGTCGACTCGGCGACGAGTCCAACTCCTGACCACGCGGCTGAGGCCGCGCTAACGGAGAGAGCCCCGGGATAATGTCCCGGGGCTCTCTCCATGGACTACCAACAAGCCATCGCCTATCTCGAATCTCACATCGGCCTCGGCGGCGAGCCGGGGCTCGACCGCATCCGGGGGCTCCTCGACGACATGGGCAGCCCCCACGAGGGCTACCCGATGATCCACATCGCCGGGACCAACGGGAAGACCTCCACCACCCGCTTCGCCACGCTGCTCTGTATCGCCCACGGACTGACCACCGGCACCTGCATCTCGCCGCACCTGCAGCGCATCGAGGAGCGGTACGCGATCAACGGGCGCTTCGCCACCGAGGATGAGTTCGCCCGGGCCATCGCTGACGTGGCCGCCTTCGCCGACCTCCGGCCCGAGATCCCGTACAGCTACTTCGAGCTGATCACCGCCGGTGCGTTCGCCTTCTTCGCCGACCAGGCCGTCGACGTCGGTGTGGTGGAGGTGGGCCTCGGCGGCCGTCTCGACGCCACCAACGTCATCGACGCCGAGGTCTGCGTCGTCACCTCCGTCGGGCTCGACCACGTGGAGTGGCTGGGCCACGACCTCGCCTCCATCGCCCGGGAGAAGGCCGCCATCGCCGGGCCGCAGTCGGTCCTCGTCACCGGCCCCATGGAGGACGCCGCCCACGAGGTGATGGTGCAGCGGGCCCGGGAGCTGGGCATCCACCACCGCTACTTCGGCCACGACTTCGGGGTGGGGAATGCCGAGATGGGGGTGGGCGGATGGCTCGCCACCATCCGGGGCGCCGAGGCCGACTACGAGGACGTGTTCGTCCCGCTTCACGGACGGCACCAGCTCGCCAACCTCGCCATGGCGGTCGCAGCCGTCGAGGCCCTGTTCGGTCGTGCGCTCAACGAGGACGCGGTCCGGGAGGCGGCGCTCGCCGCCACCATGCCGGGGCGGATGGAGCCGGTCTCCAGGTCCCCGCTGGTGATGACCGACGGAGCCCACAACGAGCAGGGGATCGAGGTGCTCGTCTCGGCCCTCCGGGAGGAGTTTCCGACCACCACCTGGCAGGTCGTTTTCGGGGCGATGGGGGACAAGGACGTCTCCGCGATGCTCGCCAGGCTGGCCCCGATCGCCGAGGGGATGATCATGACCGCCGCCGACTACCCCAGGGGGACGCCCCCGGCGGACCTCGCGGAGAAGGCCGCCAGGGGGTTCCACCTGCTCCTAAACACAACTGAAGCTTCCCCCGAAA
>QGUS01000151.1 GCA_003242515.1 Actinomycetota bacterium | reverse complement strand
CAATCTAAAGAGTGGGTGTTCTGTGGGGGGTTAGAATTTGTAAAAGACACGGGGGCCCGCGCCAGGCCCAGCAGGGCGATGTTGAGCCGCTCGAGCCCGTCCCAGATCCGGGGCGGGGCGGTGGTCGTCGTGGTCGGCGGGAGGGTGGTCGCGGTGGGACCGGGGACGACCGGTCCACCTGGACTCGCGGTCGTGGTGGTGGTCGGCGCCGCCACCGGAGGCTCGGGGTCGAAGACCGAGGTGAGGAGGTCGTTGCCGGCCCAGGCGACGTACCCGGCGAGTGCATGGGGGCCGACGAGGAGGATGGCCGCTAACAGGAGCGAGATCGCCGCTCCGGCGCCCGTGGCCGGTGTGCCCGCCCGGTATGCGGAGACCACCGACCAGGCCCGCATGATGAGGAGGACTGCGTTCAGGGCGAGGATCCAGACGATGGCGCCGGGCCGGACCACCGCCTGGAGCAGGTCGTTGCGGAACCAGATCCAGGCCGCGAGGCCACCGGCGAGCAGAAGGCCGTCGAAGGCGAACCAGGCGATCGCCGACCGGTTGCGGCGGGTGAAGGCGTGGCCCCATCCGGGGACGATGGAGCTGAGGAGGGCGGCCGTGGCGGCCGGCGTGCGGCCCATGGATGTGGAATCGGGCACTTCGCTCACAGGCTAGAGACGACCCCGGCCCACCCCCTCACCCAGGGTGCTCGACCGTCCGGGTGACCACCCAGCGGTGCTTGCCGATGAGCCGGTCCCGGGTGAAGCCGAGCTTCTCGAAGGTGGAGAGGGCGCCGTGGAACAGGAACCCGGCGGGGACGGCGTCGGCGGGCTCCGGATAGCCCTCGACCCGTCCGCCGCCCATGGCTGCGATCAGCTCCAGCGCCCCGGCGAGGGCCTGCGCGGACACACCCTGGCGCCGGTGGCCCCGCCGGACGTAGAAGCAGGTGATGCGCCAGTCGGGCAGGTCCCCGACCCGGGTCCTCTCGTACTCCTTGTGATTCTTGATCCGGGGCAGTTCCTCGGGGGTCCCGAACTGGCACCAGCCGATGCAGAGGTCGTCTTCGAAGACGAGGGCGTGGTGGGTGGTCCCGGAGACGACCCGGAGGCGTTTCCGCTCCCTGTTGGCCGCGGCGTCGACGGGGCGGCCCACTCCCTCGGGATGGAACCCGAGGCACCAGCACCCGCTCGGGTAGCTGTCGCTGCTCCCGGCCAGCTCTGCGAACGCCTCCCAGGTGGTCTCGTCCAACGGTCTGACGGTTCGCATGCCGGCCTCCTCTCTTAGGTCTCCTGCTGTACCCCCGCCAGCACGGCCACATGCAGCCCCAGACCGATGAGGGTGCCGTGGGGGTAGTAGGTGAACAGGATGGTGGACGCGACGATCACCAGGGGGACCCCGGCGAGCATCCACCCGACCGTGCCCGTTCCCCTGCGGATGGCGATCACCCCGGCGATGAGGCCGATGACCGCCATGGCGAGCAGGAACACCGCCTCGACGCCCCACAGGGCGTTCCACGGCTCGGGCCAGCCACCGGCCGGATAGCTGATCATCGTGGACACGCCACCGGCGACGGTCGCCCAGACCAAGGCCTTGCCCCACGCGCCGGCCCGGCTGGCCACCGGCCAGAGCGCGTAGGCGATGAGAAAGTAGGTGGGAGCGACCCACACGCCGGTCCAGACATACGGCTCGATGCCCAGGGACTCCCCCAGCCCGTTCCACCACCCGTAGACGGGCGATGCGGCGATGGACCTGGCCCATCCGGGGGCGCCGCCTTTGTCCCAATCCACGAGCTGCGGCGGGAGGAGGAAGGCCGCCCAGACGGCACCAAGGGCGGCGAGGAGGGAACGCTTCATCGGCGGGCGGATCGTAACGACAGGCCCCCCGTAGCCGACATCGGCCGTGCCCGGTCGGGTAGGTTCGCCGCCTCACGACCGATGACTGATCGCGGACCGGATGTGGTGGTGGCCGGCGGCGGCATCGCCGGGCTGGGAGCGGCCTTCGCGCTGCAGGACCTGGGACTCGAAGTCGTGGTCCTGGAGCGGGAGGCGGAAGCCGGCGGGCGGATGCGCTCGGCCCGGGCCTGGGACGGAATCTGGTTCGACCGTGGTGCCGAGCAGCTCACCACGACCGACGGGTTCTTCTCACTGGCGGAGCGTCTCGGGTTCGCCGACATGGTCATCCCCTGGATGGGCGACACGGACGGCGGCACGTCGTTCGAGATCGCCCGGGACGGCAAGCTGCACACCTTCGACGCCGCCCGTCCGCAGCGGCTCCTCGGCTACGGGGCGATCTCACTCACCCAGAAGCTCCGGCTCGTCCGGATGCTTCCCACCCTGTTAGGCCAGTTCCGGAGGAATGGAGGGACCAGTTTCGAGCCGTGGCGCGCCGCACCGATCGACGACATGTCCGTGGAGGAGTGGCTGGGTCGGATCTCGCCCGAGTTCCTCGAGTACGCCATCGAGCCGCTCTGGGACATCGTCGCGGGGTCGGAGCCCAGGGACATCAGCCGCGGCTTCCTTGTCTACACGATGACGGCGTTCACGCGGGCCCAGGGCGTCACCCTCCGCGAGGGAACCGGTGCCGTCACCCGCGCCTTCGCCCGTCATCTCGACGTGAGGACGGGTTGCGAGGTCGTGGCCATCGACGCGGCAGAGCGGTCGATCACGCACGAGGATCGGTCCACCGGCCAGACCCGGACACTCCGGCCCAGGGCGATCGTGGTGGCGCTGACCTGGGACCGCGTCGCGGGCGTCATGTCCGGGCTCGACCCGTTCCGCACCGGGTTCTTCGCAAGCACCCGTTACCAGGCTCACGACCTCTGCTTCTTCAAGGTCCAGGAGGGCACCGACCCGGAGCAGGTCGGACGCAGTGGATTCATCCCGCGCAAGGAGCACGGGGAGCTGGCCCAGTACGGGATGGAGAAGGTGCCGACCGACCCGTCGCGATGGGTCCTCAGGGCCTCCTTGAAGGGACGGTTCTCCACCCGCCTCGTGGGCCGCTCGGGCGACGAGCTGCAGGCGGAGATCATGAGACGGGTCGGCGAGGTGGCACCCCACATCCCTCCCCTGGTGGAGGACCGGTTCGTCTCGCGATGGCCGAGCGCCATCCCGATGTACTCGGTGGGCCGGCTCGAGGCGCTGGCGCGCTTCCACGCCCTCGAGCCGATACCGGGACTCGCATTCGCGGGCGACTACCTGTCGATGCTGTCGTGCGGGGCGGCGTATCAGACTGGCCTCTGGGCCGCCGACCAGCTCACCCGGTTCCTGTCCTGACCGGAGAACGAGACACCCCCGGCGCTACCGGGGGTGTCCGTCATCCTGGCCGTCGGGCCCGTTCAGCGGCCGGTGCCGGACCGGCGGCGAGCCGCCAGGACCAGCACACCACCCATGGACACCGCCAGGGCCGCGGCCCGGATGAGGCCTCCCGCGTCGGCACCCGAGAAGGGCAGCTCCCCGTCGACGACCGTCACCGCCAGGGTGACGGCCTCACAGACGCCATCGGCCGAGCAGAGGAGCGCCTGCAAGGAGTCGGTCCCCTCGAAACCTTCGGCCGGGGTGTAGGTGACGGTCGTGCCCTGGACCTTTGCCTCTCCATGGTTCGGCACCCTGGTGATGGTGGCGGCCAGCCCGACTCCACCGGCCAGCGGCACGGCGAGGGACTGCGCCTTCACGACCTCACCGGTCTCCAGGTCCACGGTGACCGGCTCGCCGCCCGTCGTCTTCAGGCTCAGGTCCCGGGCGATCGGCTCCCCGGGGGCGGTAACCGTGACGGTGACCGTGGCCCGATCCTTCGTCCCGCCGGAGTCGGTCACCTCGATCTCGAAGCCGTCCGCTCCCGCGAACCACTTCGAGGGCGTGTAGACGACGCTGCCGTCCTCCCCCACGACCGCCTCGCCGTGCGCCGGGCCGGAGACGATGGTGACCGTGTGCTCGTCGTCCAGGTCGGGATCGTTGACGGCACTGGCGACCGGGACCGTCACCGGAGCCCGGGCCCAGGTGGCCACCTCGATGTCGGCGACCCGAACCGGGTCGTTCACCGGGTTGACGGTGACGGTCGCCGTCGCGGTGAGACAGTCGATCTCCCGAACGCAGACCTCGTAGACGAAGGTGTCCAGGCCGTTGAAGTCCGGCTCCGGGGAGTAATCGAGCTGGCCGCCTTCGATCGAGGCGTGCCCGTGCTCCGGGTGCTCGACGATGCGATACACCACGGTGCCGAGGTAGACCTCGGGATAGTCGACCAGCTCCATGGCGTTCATCGAGAAGTGGGTGTCCTCGTCGATGTCCACCGTCAGATCGGCGAGGGTGTAGACCGGCTCCGGGCCCTCGAACATGACCGAGTCCACGAAGCAGGGGACGACCACGTCACTGCACAGGTGGAACACGGCAGTGTCCACGATGGAGAACGCGAGCGGATCGCGGGCGTACTCGAACACGAAGTCCCCGATCCCCTCGAGGGCCCCGAAACCCGTGAACTCGATGACAGACACCGTCAGGCCGGTGGCGTGGACGGGGTCCTCGGCGTTGACGCCGTTGGCGAGGTCGGTGCGGACGTCCACCGTCGCGGTGGTCCCGTAGGGCACGACGACCCGCTTCACCGGAACCGGTAGCAGGAGTACCCGGACGGTGGTGCACCAGGACTCTCCGGAGCAGACGACGAAGTTCACGAGCTCGCCCGGGCCATCCACCGCGTCGTCGTCCGGGTCGAAGAAGATGACCCCATTGCCCAGGTCCAGGAGATGGCCGCTGGTCGGCGCCTCCTCGGGCTCGACCACCAGGTCCGAGAAATCGACCCCGCCCCCCTCGGTGTCGACG
>QGUS01000150.1 GCA_003242515.1 Actinomycetota bacterium | reverse complement strand
CCCGGGCCGGCCTACTGACCCCAGTGACACCGGGACCGGCCTCGTCTCGGTGATGGCGGTGAACAACGAGGCCGGGGTCGTCCCGGGCGTGGCCGGCCTGGCCCGGCGGGTCGCGGAGGAGCGGCCGTGGGTCTTGTTCCACACCGACGCCGTCCAGGCCCACCCGGGTGACCCGGTGGTGACCGAGCACGTCCACCTCGCCTCGCTCTCGGCGCACAAGTTCGGCGGGCCCAAGGGCTCCGGCGTCCTCGTCGTCCGCGGCGGGGTGCGTCTCGAGCCCGTGATCCACGGCGGCGGGCAGGAGGCCGGCCGGAGGTCCGGCACCACGCCCGTGGCCCTGGCCGTGGGCTTCGCCGCGGCCTTCGATATCGCCGCCGACGACCACTCCCGCTTCGTCGCGGTCGTGGGCGGCATCCGTGACGACTTCGAGAAGCTGGTCTGCGACCGGGTCCCGGACGCCGTGGTCAACGGCGCCGGCGCTCCGCGCAGCCCCCAGCACTCCAACCTCCGCATCCCGGGCGTGCGCAACGAGTCGCTCCTCATCCGCCTCGACCAGGCGGGGGTGGCCGCATCGGCCGGCGCCGCCTGCCAGTCCGGCGCCCCGAGCGTGTCGCACGTGCTGACCGCCATGGGGCTGACCAGGGAGCAGGTGCGGGAGTCGGTCCGCTTCAGCTTCGGCTGGACCACCACCCAGGACGAGGCGAGGGAGGCCGCCGCCCTCCTCGTCGAGGCCGTGGAGGCCCTGCGATGAGGGTGCTCGCCTCCATGTCGGGCGGCGTCGACTCGTCGGTGGCGGCCGCCCTGATGACCCGGGCCGGCCACGAGGTGATCGGCGTCACCCTGAAGCTGTGGTCGGGGCCGGACGGCGAGATGCCGACCGCCGGCTGCTGCACCCTCGCCGACTCCGAGGACGCCCGGCGGGTGGCGGCCACCCTCGGCATCCCGTACTACGTGCTCGACTACACCGACGAGTTCCGGGACGGCGTCGTCGACCGGTTCGTCTCCGACTACGCCTCCGGCCGCACGCCCAACCCCTGCATCGAGTGCAACCGGACCGTGAAGTTCGACCGGCTCCTCCGGCGTCTCGACGAGTTCGACTGCGACCTCCTGGTGACCGGCCACCACGCGCGCGCGGTGGAGTCGGACGGGGTGTGGGAGCTGCGGCGGGGAGCCGACCGCGCCAAGGACCAGTCGTACGTCCTCTCCATGCTCACCCAGTCCGAGCTGGCGGTGACCCGGTTCCCGGTGGGGGAGATGACCAAGGCAGACGTCCGGCGGATCGCCGCCGACCTGGGGCTCAGGACCGCCGACAAGCCGGAATCGATGGACATCTGCTTCGTCGGCCAGGGCGACTACCGGGGGTTCCTCAGGAAGACCGCTCCGGAGGCCTTCGTCCCCGGCCCGATCGTCGACGTCGACGGCGGGGTGGTCGGCGAGCACGACGGGATCGCCGGGTTCACCATCGGTCAGCGCCGCGGGCTCGGCGTCGCGCTCGGGGAGCCCCGCTACGTGGTGGACATCCAGCCGCACACGGCCACCGTCGTGATCGGGCCGCGCCGGCACCTGCGGGTCGGGTCGGTGCGGCTCCGGGACGTCACCTTCACCCACGAGCCCGTCTCGGGCGGGGTGACCGTCCAGTACCGGGCGCACGGCGAGCCGGTGCCGGCGGTGCTCGCCGGCGACACGGTCGTCTTCGAGGAGCCGCAGGAGGGGATCGCCCCCGGCCAGACGGTCGCCTTCTACGACGGCGACCGCGTGCTGGGTGGTGGCATCATCGTCGCGACGGAGAGATGAACCGGGCGACATCTTTCGGCAGCGCCGCTGAGGACTACGAGGCCTCGCGACCGGGATATCCGGTGGAGGCCGCTGACTTCGTCCTGGGTCTGACCGGGGTGTCCAGGGCGGTCGAGGTGGGCGCCGGGACCGGGAAGACCACCGAGGCGTTCGCCCGGGAGGGTCTGGAGATCACCGCCATCGAGCCCGATCCGGCCATGGCGGCGGTCCTGGAGGCCAAGCGTCTGACCTGGGTGACGGTCGTGGTCGATTCCCTCGAGGACTGGCCGGGCCCGGATGGGCCCGTCGACCTCGTGTTCGGCGGCCAGGTGTGGCACTGGCTCGACCGCGACACCTCCGGCCGGCGGGTCATGGAGTGGCTGCGTCCGGGCGGGGTGGTGGCGCTGATCTGGAACGTGCTGTACGACCGCTACGGGCCCTTCACGGAGGTGTACCGCCGGCATGCCCCGCATCTGCTCGAGGACGACGACGAGCGGATCCGGAGGAGGGACTCCCGGGCGTGGACGGAAGACCTGGCGCGGTGGGGGTTCTCGGACGTGCGCCTCACCACCTTCGACTGGACCGCGGAGCTGTCACCTTCACAGGTGAGGTCCCTGTACGCGTCCTACAGCGACCACATCGCCCTCGACCCGGAGGTCCGCGAGCGGGTGCTCGACGGGATCGCCGGGGTGGTGGCCGCGTCCGGGGCGCCGCACCGGATCGGGTACGAGACGAGGGTTTTCACGGGAACCCGCCCATAGCGAGGGGCCCGGGCGTAGACTGACCGGAGGACGCCTCGTGCGTCGCGCCTCATTTCACCCTCGAAACCGTCAGGTGGATGTTGCCGCCCCGTACCCAGCCAGGGTGCCGGACGGGCGGGGCGTGGTAGTCAGTGTGACGGTTTCAGGAAGTGAAATGGCAATGGCCAACACCAACATCTACGTCGGGAATCTGGCGTACAGCACCACCTCCCGCGATCTCGAGGAGGCCTTCGGTCGCTACGGCACCGTCGCCCGGGCCCAGGTCGTCTCCGACCGGGACACCGGCCGATCCCGTGGCTTCGGCTTCGTGGAGATGCCCGACGCAGGCGAGGCCCAGAGGGCCATCGACGCCCTCGACGGGGCCGATCTAGGCGGGCGCAAGCTCACCGTCAACAAGGCACGGGAGCGCGAGTCGCGCTGATCCAACCTTCGACCAACGAGAAGAGGAGCCCCTCCCGGGGCTCCTCTTCTCTTTTTCGGGCTCGAAGCCGTGTCAGTCGGAGAGCCTGCTGAGACGCTCGCGGATCGTCTCCGCGGTCTCACCGGTGCGCTCCTTGATCTTCCCGATCAACTGCTCGACGTTGCCCTCGGCGACGTCGACGTCGTCATCGGTCAGCTCGCCCCACATCTCGCGGGCCTTGCCTTTGACCTGATCCCAGCGACCTTCCCACTTGAGCTTGGAAGCGTCTTCCATGGTGAACTCCTCGTTCGTAGGTGGGGTACCTACCCCTGCAGGGGTGGGGGGAAACCCGTCAGCCCTCGTAGCCGGCCGCTCGCGCGGCGCGGCCCTGCTTCTCGGCCTTTGACCTCGCCTGCTCCCGGCTCTTCGCGTTCCCGGGCTCGTAGTGATACTTCTTCCCGGAGTCGCCCCAGCGGTAGTAGGGGCCCTTCGAGTCCTTGCTCCTTCGGACGGGCATGACGCCTCCTTTCACGGTGGGGTTACCCGGCCCGTCGGGTCTCCACTCCGCAGGGCCAATTGGTCACATGCCGTCGGTATCGTGCGAACCCAATGGACCAGGTCGTCGAGCGCATCGAGCACCTCCGCGCCGAGCTCCGGGAGCACGCCTACCGGTACTACGTCCTGGACGATCCGGTCATCTCGGACGCCCAGTACGACGCCCTGATGAAGGAGCTCCAGGAGCTGGAGCGCCAGCACCCGGAGCTGATCACCCCCGACAGCCCGACCCAGCGCGTCGGGACGCCCGTGACCGACCTGTTCCGGCCCGTCACCCACCTCCGGCCGCTCCTCTCCCTCGACAACGCGGAGACCCGTGAGGACCTGGAGGCCTGGCAGCAGCGGATGATCCGCCAGCTCGGCCGGGAGCCCCGGGGGTACGTCTGCGAGCCGAAGATCGACGGCCTGGCCGTCGTCCTGGTCTACCGGGACGGCGTGCTCGACGTAGGCGCCACCCGCGGCGACGGCACCACCGGCGAGGACATCACCGCCAACCTCCGCACCATCAAGCAGGTGCCGCTCCGTCTCCGGGGCGGCGACGTCCCGGCGCTCCTCGAGGTGCGCGGCGAGGTGTACATGCCGGTGAAGGCGTTCGAGGAGCTGAACGAGCGGCAGGCGGAGGAGGGGAGGCAGATCTTCGCCAATCCCCGCAACGCCGCGGCCGGGTCGGTCCGCCAGAAGGACCCCTCCATCACCGCGAGCCGGGCCCTCGGCATCTGGGTGTATCAGTTGGGCATCGTGGAGGGCGGCCCCGAGCTCGGGACCCACTGGGAGACCATCGAGTACCTGGCGAGCCTGGGGTTCAAGACCAACCCGGAGAGCCGCCGCGTGGAGACCATCGCGAAGGTCTTCGAGTACGTGGAGCAGGCGGAGCAACGCCGCCACTCCCTCGGCTACCAGACCGACGGCGTGGTGATCAAGGTCGACTCCTTGTCCGACCAGGAGGCCCTCGGCTACACCGCCCGGGCGCCGCGCTGGGCCATCGCCTTCAAGTTCCCGCCGGAGGAGCAGGTGACCCGCCTGCGGGACATCCGGATCAACGTCGGCCGCACCGGAGCGGCCACCCCGTTCGCCGTGCTCGAGCCCGTCTTCGTGGGCGGCGCCACCGTCACCTACGCCACCCTCCACAACGAGGACCAGGTCCGGCTCAAGGACGTGCGCATCGGGGACCAGGTGATCGTCCGCCGCGCCGGCGACGTCATCCCCGAGGTGGTCGGGCCCGTGGTGTCGGCCCGCACCGGCGAGGAGAAGGTGTGGGAGATGCCCGGCACCTGCCCGTTCTGCGGCAGCCCAATCGTCCGGCCGGAGGGGGAGGCCGTGGCCAGGT
>QGUS01000149.1 GCA_003242515.1 Actinomycetota bacterium | reverse complement strand
CTGAAGAACAACCACCTGAAGGTGGTCGCCGTAGACCTGTCACCCAAGCTCGCCGAGCTGGAGGACGTCGCCCCGGTCCAGGTGGACCTGACCACCGACGAGGGCGTCGCCGCGGTCGCCGCCGCCGTCGAGGCGGCCGGCGCCCCGCTGCTGGGTCTCGTCAACAACGCCGGCATCACCCGGGATGCCCGCATCGTGAACATGTCCGACGAGGACTTCCGGAAGGTGATCGACGTCAACCTCGGCGCCGCCTACCGGCTCACCAACGCCCTGGTGCCGCTGATGTCTGACGGCGGGTCGATCGTGAACATCGCCTCCCGGGCCTACCTGGGCAACTTCGGACAGTTCAACTACACGATGTCCAAGGGCGGCATCGTGGGCCTGACCCGGGCGCTCGCCCTGTCGCTGGCTCCGAACATCCGGGTGAACGCGATCGCCCCGGGGCTGATCGCCACGGAGATGGCGATGGCCATCCCGGCCGACGTGTTGGAGAAGATGGTGGCCGCCATCCCGCTCGATCGGATGGGGTCGCCGCAGGACGTGGCCAACACGGTCTGGTACCTGCTGAGCCCGCTGTCCGCGTACGTCACGGGAGAGGTCCTGGCGGTCGGGGGGGGTCGGAGCCTGTCCCGCTGAATCCCTCCCGCGCCTGGCGGCGCATCCGGAGGGTCCAGTAGGCGAGGCCCCCGAGGACACCGAGGACCAACACCGTCGCGAACGCCCCGCTGAGCCCGGTGGCCACGGGGTACGCGAACGGGAGGCCCGCATCACCGGCCACCACCGCCAGACGGGCGGCGGTCGCCTCGGCGTCGGCAACCTCGACGACCGGATCGCAGGCCTGGACGTAGTTGACTTCGTCGGCCGGCCCGACCGCGACGAACGGGATGAAGTAGGAGCGCCCGACCTCGAACGGGTACCCGGCCATCCAGCCGGGGTCGGCCATGGTGAGGACCACCCCGGTCCAGGGCAGGTCGGCGCCGAACACGCCGACGACGGAGACCTCCACGAAGGTGCGGCCGGGAGTGTCTCCGGTCTCCTGGGTGGTGACGGCGTCGACCGTCCCGACGACGGCGTGGTCGTAGGGGAACCCGTCCAGGACCAGCCCGCCGGCGACGAGGTCCTCCGGCGTGACCGTCGTCGGGGCACAGGAGGTCGCACCCGCCGGCAACGCCGGGAGGAGGCTCAAGAGGAACAGCAGCGGCAGGACCCGCCTCACGGGGTCAGCCTATGTCCCGACCGATCACAGCCTGGCGGGAACCGCCCCGCGGGACGCCTCAGTAGTACAGCCGGACCAGGCTCTCGGCCACGCAGGCCGGCTTCTCGTTGTCCTCGACCTCCACGGTCACCGTGCGGGTCATCTGGATCCCGTTGGGCGCCACCTGCTCGACGGCGTCGAGCGTGTAGCGGGCCCGGACCTTCTTCCCCACCGGCACCGGCGCCGGGAACCGCACCTTGTTCAGGCCGTAGTTGATCCCCATCACCGGGTAGCCCACGTCGAGCGGGATCTGCATGAGCAGCGGGACGATCAGCGAGAGAGTGAGGAACCCGTGTGCGATGGTCCCCCCGAACGGCGTCTGCGCCGCGAGCTCCGGGTTGACGTGGATGAACTGGTGGTCGTCGGTGGCGTCGGCGAAGAGGTTCACCCGCTCCTGGGTGATCTCCATCCAATCGCTGACCCCGATCTCCGTGCCGACCAGGCCCTGGAGGCGTTCCAGCACTTCTTCCATGACCCGGATTGTGGCAGGGAGTTGGGAAGTAGCGGCGAATGGATCTAAGTTGGTGGTCTATGGCCGCCACCAAGCTCATGGTCTGGATCGATCAGGACCTCTGCACCGGCGACGGGATCTGCGAGGAGATCACCCCGGACGTCTTCACGGGTCGTGACGACGGTCTCTGGATGGTGAAGGAAGAGGCGAAGCACTTCGGTCGCACCGTCCTCTTCGACGGCAAGCAGGCTCCCGACGGTGCTCGCGGCCTCGCCCGTGTCCCCGACAGCCTCATCGATGACGTCATCGAGTCGGCCGAGGAGTGCCCGGGCGAGTGCATCATGATCGAGCCCTACCAGGAGTCCGCCGTCTTCCAGGGCTGATCCCGGGGAGGTACCGCTAGCCTCCCCCGTGATGCAGGTCCTCCGCAGTCGCCTCGACACGCGCTCGGACGAATACCGGGCCAATCGCGAGGCGATGCTGGCCAGGATCGCCGAACTGGAGGCCCTCCAGGAGCAGGCCCGCCAGGGCGGCGGTCCCAAGTACGTCGAGCGTCACCTGAAACGCGGCAAGCTGCTGCCGCGCCGGCGCATCGAGCTGCTGCTCGATCCGGATAGCCACTTCCTCGAGCTATCGACGCTCGCTGCCTGGGGGACCGACAAGCCCCTGGGCGCCAACCTGATCACCGGGATCGGCGTCATCTCCGGCGTCGAGTGCGCCATCCTCGCCAACGACCCGACCAGCCAGGCCGGGGTCTTCAACCGCTACACGCTGGCGAAGTCCCTCCGGATCATGGACATCGCCATGCAGAACCGGCTCCCCCTGATCAACCTGGTGGAGTCGGGCGGCGCCGACCTGCCCGACCAGGGTGACGTCTTCCTCGTCGGCGGCAAGTGGTTCCGCAACCTGACCCGGCTCTCCAAGGCCGGGATCCCCACGGTCGCCCTCGTCTTCGGCTCGTCCACCGCGGGCGGCGCCTACTTCCCCGCCATGTGCGACTACGCCGTGATGGTGAAGGAGCAGGCCAAGGTGTTCCTCGGAGGGCCGCCCCTCGTGAAGATGGCGACCGGGGAGGAGTCCACCGACGAGGAGCTCGGCGGGGCCGAGATGCACTCGAAAGTCTCCGGGCTTTCCGACTACTTCGCCGAGAGCGAGGAGGACGCCATCCGCATCGGGCGGGAGATCGTGGCCCACTTCAACTGGCGGAAGCTCGGGTACGGGCCGACCCGGGAACCGGAGGAGCCGGTCTACGACCCCGACGAGATCCTGGGGGCCATCCCCGCCGACCTGCGCAAGCCGTTCGACATGAGGGAGATCGTCGCCCGGGTCGTCGACGGATCACGGTTCGAGGAGTACAAGGCGTCCTACGGGACCTCGATCCTCAACGGCTGGGCCTTCGTCCACGGCTACCCGGTGGGCATCGTCGCCAACCAGCAGGGCGTGATCTTCGGGCCGGAGGCGGAGAAGACGACCGAGTTCATCCAGCTCTGCAACCGCTACGACACCCCGATCATCTTCATCCACAACACCACCGGCTACATGGTCGGCAAGGAGTACGAGCAGGCCGGGATCATCAAGGACGGGGCGAAGATGATCAACGCGGTCGCCAACTCCGAGGTGCCCCACATCTCGATCATGGCGGGCGTCTCCTACGGGGCGGGCAACTACGGCATGTCCGGCCGGGCCTACGACCCCCGCTTCGTCTTCGGCTACCCCGGCCACAAGGTGGCGGTGATGGGACCGAAGCAGCTCGCCGGCGTGATGTCGATCGTGGCCCGGCAGGCGGCGGAGTCCCGTGGCGAGCCCTTCGACGAGGAGGCGGACGCGAAGCGGTCGGCGGAGCTGATCGCCATGATGGAGGAGCAGGAGCAGGCCCTCTACTCGACCGCCCGGGTCCGCGACGACGGCCTCATCGACCCCCGGGACACCCGGACGGTCCTCGGCATCGCCCTGTCGGCGATCCACTCAAACGTGGTCGAAGGCACCGACCGCTTCGGCGTGTTCCGTATGTGACCGACCCGGCGGGCCGGACCTCCCGCGGCATGGCGGTGGAACGGGGGAGATCCGGGAGGGCCCCCGGACCAACGGCCTCCGCGGGCACGAGCCTCCAGGCGGCGGGTGGGACAATGGGGCCGTGGAGAGCATCGAGATCACCGTCGCCACCGGCCGTCACCCCACCGTCGTCGACCTCACCTCCGAAGCGGCGGCATTCGTGTCGGGCAGGGGCGACGGCCTGCTCTCCGTGTTCGTCCCCCATGCCACCGCCGGCCTGGCGATCATCGAGACGGGCGCCGGCAGCGACTCCGACCTGCTCGCCTCGATCGACGACCTGCTCCCCGCCCAGGAAGGCCGCTGGCGGCACCGCCACGGCAGCCCGGGCCACGGGCGCGACCACGTCCTCCCCGCGTGGATCGCCCCGAGTGTCACGGTGCCGGTGATCGGTGGCCGAATGACGCTCGGGACCTGGCAGTCACTGGTCCTGGTCGACACCAACGGGGACAACCCGACACGCCGGGTGCGGTTCAGCTTCATCGCCGGCTGATCCGCAGCCGACGGCTCCGCCACCGCCCCGGGGCCGGCGGCGGGTAGCTACCCCGTCGCTCGCGACGGGGGACACATGGGTACGCTGACCGTCCCGATGGTCACCAGGATCCTCGTGGCGAACCGCGGCGAGATCGCCCGGCGCGTCGTCCGCACCTGCCGGGAGATGGGCATCGCCACCGTCGCCGTCCATTCCACCGCCGACCGGGACCAGCCTCACGCCCGGGAAGCAGACGTGGCCGTGGAGCTGCCCGGCGTCGCCCCGGCCGACACCTATCTGAGCGTCACCGCCATCCTCGACGCCGCCAAGGCCACCGGCGCCGACGCCATCCACCCCGGCTACGGCTTCCTCTCCGAGAACGCCGACTTCGCCCGGGCGGTGATCGACGCGGGCCTCACCTGGATCGGGCCTGACCCCGAGTCGATCCGGCTCATGGGCTCGAAGCTCATGGCCCGCGACCTGATGTCCTCACGCGGCGTCCCCGTCCTGCCCTCCGCCCCCCCGGTCGAGGAGGCCCGGCGAGTGCCCTTCCCGATCCCCTCAAAAGCGCCCCCGGCGGGGGGGGGGAAGGGCGTGGGCATGCTCCCGCGCCC
>QGUS01000148.1 GCA_003242515.1 Actinomycetota bacterium | reverse complement strand
GGTTGGAACGCCGACGGCTCCCGTGAGGAAGGTGTCTCCCCCGGCCTCGTCTGCCCCGAGCCCGTCGACGTCAGCGTCGTGAAGGGCGGCAGGATGGCCTTCGGCACCGAGACCTCGACCTCCGGGTACATCTTCCCGGTCCTCGAGCTGCGTGCCGCCGGCCTGAGCGAAGGCACCGACTACGAGTTCTTCTACGCCGGCAGCCACGACAACGCCGTGCTGGCCGTCTACAACGGTGAGGCCGACTTCGGCGTCTCCTTCGACGACGCCCGTCGCAACGTCCGCGCCGAGTACCCGGACGTCGGCGAGAAGGTGATCGTGTTCAACATCACCGCCGAGATCGCCAACGACGTGATCGCGGTCGACGCCAACCTGCCCGACAGCCTGAAGGACGCCATCTTCCAGGCCCTCGAGGACTTCATGTCCACCGAGGAGGGTGTGGCCGTGATGGACAGCATCTACAGCTGGACGGCCCTCACCCGTGCCGACGAGTCGACCAAGCGCTCCTTCACCCTGATCGAGCGGGCCATCGACGAGCTCGGCTTCGGCGGCTGAGCCGATACGACGCAGTGAACGAAGTGTGGGGTCGGCCGGGGGTCGGCCCCACACTCGCGCTAGGCTCGCCGCCGAGCGGGCCGGACGGACCAGGACCATCGGATGATCGAATTCACCAACGTCGACGTCACGTACCCCAACGGCTACAAGGCCCTGAAGAACGTGACGGTCACCATCCCCGACGGGGAGCTAGTCGTGATCGTGGGCCTCTCCGGCGCGGGGAAGTCGACCTTCCTCCGGGCCATCAACGGCTTCGTACCGATCACCTCCGGTTCAGTGAAGGTCGACGGCGTCGAAGTCCGTGACGCCTCCCAGAGGGAGCTACGGGCCCTGCGCGCCAGGGTCGGGATGATCTATCAGACCTTCAACCTCGTGAACCGCACCACGGTGCTCAACAACGTCCTCATGGGCCGGCTCGCCAACGTGGGGTTCACCCGGGCCATGCTCGGCCTCTGGCCCGAGGACGACAGGGAGATCGCCCTCCAGGCCCTGGAGCGGGTCGGCATCGTGGAGAAGGCCTATGTGCGGGCCAGCGACCTCTCCGGCGGCCAGCAGCAGCGTGTCGGCATTGCCCGGGCCCTCGCCCAGGAGCCCAGGGTCCTGCTCGCGGACGAGCCGGTGGCCTCCCTCGACCCGGTGACCTCACACATGGTGATGAGGGACCTCCACCGCATCAACCGGGAGCTGGGGATCACCACGATCATCAACCTCCACTTCCTCGATCTGGCCCGTACCTACGGGAAGCGGCTCATCGGCCTCCGCAACGGTGAGCTCGTCTACGACGGCGACATCGCCGACGTCGACGAGGAGACCTTCCGGGGCATCTACGGCCGCTCCGTCACCCCCGACGACCTCCTCGAGGGCGCCCAGCTGTGACGACGGAGGCCCTGACCTCCCCCATCCCCCAAGTGAGGCCCGAGGCGCCGCGACGCGCCTGGTCGATGGCGCTGCCATACCTGGTCGCCGTCGCGATCGGGGTGGCCGGGGCCCTGCTCACGCTGCCAACCCTCGGCATCGGATGGGGTGCGCTCGTCGCCGCGGGCGTGCTCGTCGGGCTCTGGCTCGGAAAGGTGCAGCTCGGGACCACGGACCGGGTCGTCCTCGCCGTGGGCCTCGTCGCCTCCGGCGTGCTCGCCTACCTGATGATGCCCGAGGTCCCCGAGGACGTCGACGTCGCGACCTCGCTGCGCTTTGCCGGGGCCTGGATCCCCGCCGCCGTGGCGTCCTGGGCCGTCATCTCCCGCAGGGGCGCCACACCGACGGTGGGGCTCAACAGCGCCTTCGCCTGGCTGCTCGCCGGCGCCTTCGCCCTGCCCGCCGCCGAGACCGTAGGAGTCCTCCGGCCGCTGTCGTCGCTGCGCCGCGGGGCCGAGCCGGTGTTCGGAGCCGGCGACTACGCCGCCGCCGGGGTCTTCGTCCTCGGAGTGGGCATCGCCGCCCTGTACGCGGCACTGACCCGTCTCCCGGCGCTGGCCATCTCGGCCTCCGTCGTCCTCTTCACCGCATTCTCCGCATTCGCCACCGGGTTCGACGTCGGCCTCATCGTCGGGAACTTCTCCAACATCGACCTCTCCGGCTTCTGGCCGCCCGAGTGGGATTGGGTGATCGGCGAGACCGGGACCTGGTGGTGGCCACCCTCCTGGGAATTCGGCGCTCCGCAGCTCCCCAACCCGCTCATGGAGACCATCCGCATCGCCATCGTCTCGTCGGTGATCGGCTGCGGAATCGCCCTCCCCCTCGGCTTCCTGGCCTCCACCCTGACCGCCCCCAACAAGCCCACCTACCTGATCGCCAAGGGCTTCCTCAACCTGATCCGCACCATGCCGGACCTGTTCTGGGCGGTGATCTTCGTCGGAGCCGTCGGCACCAACGCCTTCGCCGGCACCCTCGCCATGATCGCCTTCTCCCTGGCGATCATGGCCAAGCTGTTCTCCGAGACGGTCGACGACGCCAAGCCCGGTCCCCTGGAGGCGGCCCGGGCCACCGGGGCCCGCCACTTCCCGGCGGTTCGTGCCGCCGTCCTCCCCCAGGTCCTGCCCGCCTACGTGGCGTACGCCCTCTACGTCTTCGAGCTCAACCTGAGGGCGTCGGCCATCATCGGACTGGTCGGAGCGGGCGGCATCGGCCGCGTCCTCGAGGCGCAGCGGGCCTTCTACCAGTACGACCGGATCGTGGCGATCGTCATCGTGGTCACGATCATCGTGTTCATCCTGGAGCGCATCAGCGTGTGGCTGCGGAGGAGGCTGACGTGACGACCGTCACCGAGGAGACGGTGCAGACCCGCCCCAAGGAGCCGGTCGGCCCGAAGCTGTTCCGGTGGGGGATCACCCTGGTGATCCTGATCCCCGCCGTCCTCAGCGCCATGGGGCTCAGCATCACCTGGGAACGCATCGCGTCGGCTCCCGGCGAGGTGTGGCGCCTCGTCCGCCTGATGATCCCGCCGGAGGTCTCGCCCGAGGTCATCCAGCGCTCCATGCCCAAGGTGATGGAGTCGCTGTTCATCGCATGGATAGGGACCCTGATCGCCGCGGTCATCTCGCTTGTCCTCGCCGTGACCGGGGCCCGGAACATCGCCAAGCGCTGGGTGAGCGGGCCGATCCAGGGCCTGTTCATCCTCATCCGGGCGGTGCCCGAGCTGCTGTTGGCGATGGTCCTTATCCCCATCACCGGCCTGGGCCCGCTGACCGCGGTCCTCGCCATCGGCATCCACTCGATCGGCACGCTGGGCAAGCTCACCGCCGAGGCCATCGAGGGGATCGATCAGGGCCCCGTGGAGGCGATGGCCAGCGTCGGCGGCGGGAAGCTGGCCCAGATCCGCTTCGGGGCACTCCCCCAGGTGATGCCGGTGATCGTCGCCTACTGGCTGTACCGGTTCGAGGTGAACATCCGGGCCTCGGCTGTCCTGGGCGCCATCGGCGCCGGCGGCATCGGCCTCGAGCTGGTGCAGCAGATGCAGTTCCGCAACTGGCCCCGGGTCGCCACCGTCCTCATCCTCACGATCATCGTGGTGCTCAGCATCGACCTGATCTCGGCCCGGCTCCGCCGCCGCATCATCACGGGACGCCGGGAGCCCGGCCCCGTGGCCGTGTTCCGGTCGGCGGGCACACTGCAGCGGATCGGGATGATGCTGCTGGCCATCGCCGGGGCGGCCGTGTTGGTCTTCATCCTGGTGATGCTCCAGACTCCCCCTGAAAATGTCCTCTCTCGCTCGTAGGACCCGGGAAGAACGCGAACGTCTCGAGCACGAGCTGCTCGCACCTCTGGCCACCAAGGCCCACCGGACCCGTGGCCGCGCCGAGGAGGAGGAGCCCGACGAGTTCCGCACCGCCTTCGAGCGGGACCGGGACCGGATCATCCACTCCAAGGCGTTCCGCCGGCTGAAGCACAAGACCCAGGTCTTCCTCAACCCCGACGGCGACCACTTCGTGACCCGGATGACCCACACCATCCAGGTGACCCAGGTGGGGAGGGCCATCGCCCGGGCGCTCGGGCTCAACGAGGACCTCACGGAGGCGATCTGCCTCGCCCACGACGTCGGCCACTCCCCCTTCGGACACACGGGCGAGGACGCCCTGACGCCGTTCGTCGAGGGCGAGTGGCTCCACTCCGCCCACGGAGTGCGGACCCTGTCGCTGCTGGAACCGCTCAACCTCACCTGGGAGGTGCTGGACGGCGTGCGGGCGCACTCCTGGAAGATCGACCCGCCGCCCAACACCCCGGAGGGCTGGGTGTGCCGGTTCGCCGACCGGATCGCCTACCTGACCCACGACGTCTCGGACGCGCTCCGGGCCGGTGTGATCGAGTACCACGACCTCCCGGTGCTCGCCCTGACCACCTTCGGCGCCACCGCCCGGGAGTGGATCGGGTCGATGGTCAACTCGGTGATCGAGCACTCCTACGAGACCGGCCGGGTGAGCATGAGGCCGGAGGACCTCGAGGTGATGCAGGAACTCCGGGACTTCATGTTTGAGCGGGTGTACCTGCGGCCCGAGTCGGAGGCACAGAAGCAGAAGGCGATCCTGATCATCCAGGACCTGGTCCGCTACTACGCCGACCACCCGGACGAGGTGCCGGACAGCTACAGCGTCCCGGAGGCCGACCCGCTCACCCGCGCGATCGACTACGTGGCGGGCATGACCGACCGCTTCGCCCTGCGGGCCCACGACCGCCTGTTCCGTCCGACGCTGCTGGACTGACCTGCTCGAGAACCCTCCGAGGAAGACTCCGGTGAGAGGCTCAACTTTTGCCTCGCAGGAGCCGATGAACCTGAACCGATGCGAGGCGTATCGAAACCGTGG
>QGUS01000147.1 GCA_003242515.1 Actinomycetota bacterium | reverse complement strand
GCTGCTCACCCAGCCGGAGATCCCGGTGCCCCTGGTGGTCGAGTTCCCCTTCCCGTCCTGGGCGACCCGGGCCGACGAGGCGGTCCGGCCGGCACCGACCGGGCCGGAGGACCCGTTCGAGGGTCTGTGATGAGGATCCTCCACACCTCCGACTGGCACGTCGGGAAGAGGATCCGGGGGCGGGACCGATCCGACGAGCACCGCGCCGTCCTCGCCGAGATCGTGACGG
This sequence comes from Actinomycetota bacterium, assembly GCA_003242515.1. Taxonomy (GTDB): domain Bacteria; phylum Actinomycetota; class Acidimicrobiia; order Spongiisociales; family ZC4RG35; genus ZC4RG35. The sequence continues at coordinate 4,628 of QGUS01000147.1, read as the reverse complement.
TGGCCGAGGAGAACTCCGTCGACCTCGTGATCGTCGCCGGTGACCTCTTCGACACCGGCTCGCCCACCGCGGTCGCGGAGGAGATCGTGTGGCGGGCCCTCCTCGACCTCTCCCGGGTGGCGCCGGTGATGGTCGTCGCCGGCAACCACGACAACGCCGCCCGCATCGATGCGGTGGCCCCGCTGCTCGAGATGAGCCGGGTCACCGCCCTCGGCCTGCCCAGGCCGCCCGGCGCCGGAGGCGCAGTCCACCTCGAGGATCTGGGGGTGCGGGTCGGCCTGCTCCCGTTCGTCTCCCAGCGGGGCATCGTCAAGGTCGAGCAGATCATGGGGAACGACCCCGGCGAGCACGCCGCCGCCTACGAGGACCGCCTCCGCCGGATCATCGAGAGCCTCACGGCGGACATGGGCGACGACACCGTCAACGTCCTGGTGGGCCACCTCACCGTCTTCGGCGCCAGCCACGGGGGAGGCGAGCGCGAGGCGCACATCTTCGGGTACGCCATCCCGGCCTCCGCGTTCCCGGGCCACCTCTCCTACGTGGCCCTCGGCCATCTCCATCGCCAGCAGCGGATGCCCCACCCCGGCGCCGTCTGGTACTCCGGCTCGCCGCTCCAGCTCGACTTCGGCGAGGTGGAGGACCGCAAGGGCGTCCTGCTGGTCGAGGCCGAGCCGGGCAAGCCGTCCCGGGCCACCGAAGTGACCCTCATGGCCGGCCGCAGGCTGGTCACCGTCCGCGGCTCCCTGGACGAGGTGCTGTCCCGCCGCGACGAGCTCGAGGACGCCTATGTGAAGGTGATCCTCACCGAGACCGCCCGGGTCGGCCTGGCCGACGAGGTGCGGGAGGCGATCCCCGGCGCCGTGGACGTCGTGCTGGCCGCCAGGGAGACGAAGAGGGCCGGGACCGAGGCCGACCACGCCGAGAACCTGGCCCCCCACGAGGCGTTCCGCCGCTACCTGGAGGAGCGGGGCGCCCTCGACGAGCCCGTGGTCTCCCTCTTCGCCGAGCTGCTGGCGGAGGTGGAGGCATGAGGCCCGTCCGCATCGAGATGGAGGGCTTCTCGGCGTTCCGGAGCAGGGTCGTCGTCGACTTCGCCCGCGCCCTGGAGACCGACACCGCCTTCTTCTCGCTGTCCGGGGCGACCGGCTCGGGGAAGTCGAGCCTGATCGACGCCATGATCTTCGCCCTCTACGGACGGATCCCGCGGCTGGGTCAGCGGGAGGTGGCGCCCGTGATCTCGGCCGGCGCGGACCGGTGCCGGGTCCGGTTCGACTTCGAGGCCGACGGCTCCGTCTTCACCGCCGTCAGGGAGGTCCGCCGGACCGCGGGCGGCGGGGCGTCGGTACGCGAGGCGCGGCTCCAGCACGGCGACCAGGTCCTCCACGACGGCGCCGCCGCGGTCACCGAGGGCGTGGAGGTCCTCCTCGGGCTCGGGTTCGACGACTTCACCCGGACCGTGGTCCTGCCCCAGGGCGACTTCGCCCGGTTCCTGCACGCCACGCCGAAGGAGCGTCAGGACCTGCTGCGCGGCCTGCTCGGCATGGACGTCTACACGAAGGTGCGGGAGCTCGCCCGGGAGCGAAAGGCAGCCGCGGACGCGCGGGTCGATGTGGCCCGGGCAAGGCTGGAGAGCCTGCAGGTGCCCCCGGCCGAGGAGATCGACGCCCTCAGGGAGCGGGTGGCGTCGCTGGAGAAGCTCGAGTCCGGGGCTGCCGGGTGGGAGCAGGAGCTCGCCGACCTGAAGAAGAGCCTGGACGCGGCCTCCGCGGAGGTGGAGCGCCTCGACGACGCCGTGACCCGCCTCTCCCGCCTCGACCTGCCCGAGGGCATCGACGAGCTGGCGCGCATGGCGGCGGAGGCCGCCGAGGCCGTCGCCGGTGCGGAAGACGAGCTCGCCAGGGTGACCAGGGACCGTCTCGCCGTCGAGGAGGAGATGTCCGGCCTGCCCGACGCCGGGACGCTCCAGGCGCAGCGGCGTCTCCGCCGGGAGCGTGAGGACGTCGCCGCCCGGCTCGCCGAGCTCGACCTCGATCCCGCCCGTCGGGCACTCGCCGCACGGGAGGAGGAGCTGGCCGCCGCCGAGGAGGCGGCTGCGGCCGCCAGGAGGCTGCTCGACGAGACCCGGATGGGCCACGCCGCCCACGCCCTGGCGGAGACCCTGGTGGCAGGTGCCGCCTGCCCGGTGTGCCGCCAGGAGGTCGCCGAGCTCCCCGAGCTGGAGGCCCTTGCCGACCTCGAGGGCCTCGAGGAGGATCTCGCCCGAGCCGAGAGGGCCGTCGCCGAGGCCAGGGCGGTGGCGGCGAAGGAGCGGGAGGGCGTGACGCGTCTCGAGGCGGAGGCATCCGGGCTGGAGGCCCGGCTCGCCGCACTGGACGCCGACCTGGCGGGCGTCCCCGACGACGATGAGCTGGAGCGGCTCGAAGGCGTCCTGGCCGGGTGCCGGGAGAGGCTCGCCGGGCTGCGCCAGGCAGAGGAGGAGGCCCGCCGGGCGGCGGAGGCGGCGCGCCGACGCCGGGAGGACCTGGTCGACCAGCAGCGCTCGCTGGGCCGTGAGCTCCAGCGCGCCCGGGACTCCGTCGCCGACCTCAAGCCACCCGTCTCCGAGAGCGACGACGTGGCCGTGCAGTGGAAGGAGCTGCTGGCCTGGCGTGACGACGAGCTGTCCCGGGTCCGCACCGCCGTCGAGGAGGCGCGTGCCAGGGCGGTGGGGGTTCAGGAGACCGTCGACCGACGTCTCGAGGAGATCGCCGACGTTCTGGCCGCACACGACGTGGTGGTCGCCGGTTCCGTCCTCTCCAGCGTGACCCGCGCCCTGGAGCGGGCCCGTCACTCCCTGGAGCTCGCGGAGGGCTCGATCGCAGAGGCGGCGCGTCTGGAGGAGGAGATCCAGGGGGCATCGTCCGAGGCGGCTGTCGCCAAGGCCCTGGCCGACCATCTCCGCGCCGACGGGTTCGAGAAGTGGATGATGGGCGGGGCGCTGCGCAGCCTGGTCGCCGGCGCCAACGAGCTGCTGGCGGAGCTGTCCGACGGCGGCTACTCCCTCACGGTCGACGACGGTGTCTTCGAGGTGGTCGACCATCGCAACGCCGACGAGCTGCGCCCCGTCACGACCCTCTCCGGCGGCGAGACGTTCCTGGTCTCCCTGGCGCTCGCCCTGTCCCTCGCGGAGATCCACGCCGCACACGGCGAGGCCCGCCTCGACGCCGTCATCCTCGACGAGGGCTTCGGCACCCTCGACGAGGAGACCCTGGACACGGTCGCCTCGCTGCTCGAGGACCTGGCCGGGACCAGGGGGCTGATGGTGGGCGTGATCACACACGTGAAGGAGCTGGCGGAGCGGGCGCCGGTCCGCTTCGAGGTCCACCGCGGGCCGAAGGGCTCCGAGGTGAGGGAGGTGGCGTGAGGTTCACGGTCGAGGCGTGGGACTCCGATTACGGGGCGCCGACCGACTCCGAGCTGGAGGACGCCAGCGCCGAGGTCGACGTCTCTGTCGAGCTGCCCGCCGACCGGTGGCAGCCGTTGGAGACCGACGCCGACCCCGTGGGCGACCTGCTGTTCGTGGACGGCGTCCGTCGGGTGGACGCAACCGTCTGGATCGAGCAGCCCCCGGACTTCCCGGCCTTCTCCCTCGCAGCCACCTACGCCGCCGGCGCCGTGGTCTGTCGTGGCGGGTCGGCCCGCCTGGAGGCGGCCGTAGTGGAGCGCGGTCTCTTCACCGCCACGGCGGCCCGGGACGTGGTCACCTCGGTGGGCACCTACGGGGTGAAGGCCACGAAGGGCACCACCGCCGAGCAGCTGTGGCTGGGGATCCAGCAGCGCCTGGGCGACCTGGAGGCCCGGGTGGCCAGGCAGGTCGGGGGAGCGGACCTGGTGGTAGTCGACGGGCCACTGTCCCATGTGCGTGACATCCCCGACGCGGTCGGCTACGTGAAGACCCAGCGGGTCCAGTACCTGCCGATGGAGCTGAGGGGGCTTCTCGCCGGACTGCCGGTCGGGGCCCGCACTCCTCTGTTCCTGACGTCGCAGAACTGGAGCCGCTTCTCCTGGTACATGCGGCTCGCCACGGCCCCGGGTCCGGCGGGCGGCCTGGTCCGGTGCGAGGTGAGCGCCGACCAGCCGGTGGCCGACGCCGCACGGGCCGCCAACCGGATCACCGCCACGCTGCCCCGGTTCGCCTCGGCCCTGCACAAGGACCCTCGTGCGCCACAGAACCTGTATCCGATCGGCGGCCTGGAGCGGGAGCTGCGGCGCCGTCTCGGCGATCGCGACCTGGCGGTCCGGGCGCTCCGCCGCGCTGCGGCCTAGCCCTCAGGCCGCGGCGGGCTCGGTCTCCAAGACCGCGGGACGCTCCTTGCGGGAGGCGAGGAACGCACCCGTCAGCACGAGGGCGATGCCGATCACCGAGATCAGGTTCACCGTCTCGTCGCGGAAGATCGCACCGAGGACCAGGGCCACCACCGGGATCACGTAGGCTGTGAAGGAGCTGCGGGTCCCGCCCACCGACGCGGCGATCCGGCCCGCCAGGATGAACGCCAGGCCCATGCCGATGACGCCCAGGCCGGGGGCGGCCGGGAAAGCCGGGCGAGGAAAACCCACCCGGGCAAACCCATAAACCACAACGGGAAGAA
>QGUS01000146.1 GCA_003242515.1 Actinomycetota bacterium | reverse complement strand
ACACCGGCCCGCCGTTAGCATCCGGGGGCCGACCGGCGACCGAACCGATGTCAGCCACCCTCGCCCGCGTCTCCGACCGCCTCTTCCTGGCCCTCGTGGCCCTGCTGCCGCTGCACACCGTCTACCTGTACCGGTGGGTGGCGTGGAAGCCGTGGCTGGTGCTCATGCTCGTGATCGTCGCCCTGGACCTGATCTCCGGCCGCGGTCTCCGCTGGCGGCGGAACGGGGTGGTCGCGGTCGCCGTCTTCGGCCTGGCGGTGCTGGCCTCCTGGCCCGGGCCCGGCGCTCCCATGAACTTCTGGCGCCTCGGGCTCGCCCTCGGCGCCGGCGCCCTGCTCCTCCAGGTGGTCGGATCGCACGCCACCGACCTCGACCGGGTCCTCCGGGTGGTCTTCTGGTCCGGGGCCGCCATGGCGGTGACGGGCATCCTGCTCGGGCTCACCACCAACGGCACCTTCGGTCCCGGCGCCGTCGACTGGTTCAACGGGCTGCCCGGTGTCGACCGGGTGAACAAGTCGGCCTATGTGATCGGCTTCGTCGCCCTCACCAACTGGCATCAGGACCCCGGTTACGCGGCCCTGTGGACCAACGTCTGGTTCGTGCTCGCCGGGCACGCGTGGCTGCGGGGGGTCGTGCGTGCCCCGCGCTGGGTCGGTCCCGTCGTACTCGGGGGCCTGGCCACCTGCACCGTCCTCACCCTCTCCCGGACCGGATGGTTCGGCCTGATCTGCGGCACCGTGGCACTCGTCGTGGCCACCCGGAAGGACGCGGCCCGAACGCTGCGGCTCGTCGGGACGGCCGCCGGGGTCAGCATCGTGCTGCTCGGAGTGCTCTTCGCCACCGACCGTCCCGAGGTGGGAAACGACATGGTCCGGTCGGTCTGGTTCCGCATCGCCAACATCGTCGTCCTCGGCCAGATCGAGGTCCCGGAGGAGGAGGTCCCGCCCGGCGGGGACCCCGGCGACAACCGGATCGACGTCTGGTCGGAGTACTGGGAGAGGTTTCTCGAGTCGCCGGTCAGGGGTACGGGGCTGGGCACAGGATGGGCAGAGACAGACTTCCAGGAGCCCCACAACCTATGGCTCCAGCTGATCGCCGAGACCGGGATCGTCGGGCTCCTCGGCTTCCTGGCCATGATCGTGATCCTGGCCAGGGGAGCGGGGCGGCCCCGGGCGGTGGTCGGGTCGGCGATGGCCGTGGTGGCGCTGGCGTCCCTGGCCCAGACCGTGCTTTTCGAGCCCGTGCTCTGGTTCCTGCTCGGGCTGTGGCATGCCCGGGCGGGGGAGGGCGATGAGACGGCTCCGGCGCCTACAGGAGCGGCCGTCGCCGGCCGATAAGCGGTCTGTGAGGAGGACACGAGTCGCTGCTGCCTTGCTCGTCGCCGCCCTCGTCGTCCTGGCGGCCATCCCCGCCTCCGCCGCCGGTGTCGAGGCGGGCAGCTACGTCCACGGCGGCTTCTATCCCGGCGACGGGTTCCATTCGACCGCCGATCTCGACGCGCTGGCCGCGGCCACGGGCAAGCGGGTCAGTCTCGGCGGCACCTTCATGGCCGTCACGGAGGATTGGGGCAGGCCGGCTGATCCAAACGAGTGGTCGAACACCCGCGAGAAGATCGACGAGTTGTGGCGCGGCGGCACGGTCCCGTTCGTCAACCTCGACTTCCCGGGTGCCACCGCCGCCCAGGTGGCCAACGGGTCCTGGGACTCGAGGATCCAGCACTGGGTGGCCCATGTGAAGCTGTACCTGAACAAGGGCGGTGGCCGGGCCCTCATCGTCGCCCCACTGCAGGAGATGAACGGCAAGTGGACCTCCTACGGCTGCCAGCCGGCCGCCTTCAAGACCGCCTACCGGCGCATCGTCCAGATCGTCCGCGGCCAGGGCCTGGACGAGACCAGGGTCCGGTTCGCCTGGGCCCCCAACGGGTGGACGGACCACGGTTGCGGGTCGATCCACGACTACTACCCGGGTGACGACGTCGTCGACCTGATCGGCATCTCCGCATACCGATGGGCGGAGGAGTCCGTGTACCAGGTGATGGGCGCGATCATCGACGACCTCGCCGCCCGCTACCCGCGCAAGCCCCTGATCATCGCCCAGACCGCGGCATGGCCAACGGGCAGCAAACAGCAGTGGATCCGGGACGTCTTCGACTGGGCGGCGTCCCACCCCCATGTGGTCGCCGTCCTCTACTTCAACTTCAACAAGGAGACCGACTGGAGGGTCTGGAAGAACGGACAGCTCGACCCGGGCTGGCGTGACGGGATGAGGAAGTCGACCACGGTCTACCAGCACCCGCTTTCGTCCTGGTTCGAGAAGGGCCCGTTGTACCTCGTCGGCAAACCGGGGAAGGACCTGTGCAAGGAAGGTCACGCGAAGCCGTGTGACACCGTGGTGGTGCGCGAGTCCTCGGGCCTCTTCCAGATCTTCCAGTACGCCGCGTCGGGCTTCGCCAAGGTGACCAAGTCGTTCGTCTACGGGCGTCCAGGGGACATCCCGCTGGTCGGTGACTGGGACTGCAACGGGACCGAGACCGTGGGCCTCTACCGGCAGTCCGACGGCTTCGTGTACCTGAAGAACTCCAACTCCGCGGGTAACGCCAGCATCAGCTACTACTTCGGCCGGGCCGGCGACATCCCCATCGTCGGCGACTTCTATGGCGACGGCTGCGACACCGTCTCGGTGTACCGGCCGTCCGAGGGTCGCTTCTACATCATCAACGACCTCCGCGGGGGCAAGGCCGACTTCTCGTTCGTCTTCGGGCGGATCGGCGACAAGCCGTTCGTCGGCGACTTCGATGGCGACGGGACCGACGGCATCGGACTCCACCGGGAGTCCACCGGTCTCGTCTTCTTCCGCAACAAGCCCTCCGCAGGCTGGGCCGACTCCGAGTTCGTCTACGGGAGAGCCGGCGACAAGCTGATCGCGGGCGACTGGAACGGCGACGGCAAGGACACCGTCGCCGTCTACCGGCCCTCCAACGGGATGCTCTACATCAAGAACAAGAACGCCGCCGGGAACGCAGACGCCCAGGTCTGGATCGGCCCGATAGACGGTCTCGCCTCGATGGCCAGGTAGTCCCCTCAGGTTTCGGCCCGCGGGCGGGCGGGGTACCCCGGCTGCCGAATACCCCTAAAGGGGTCTCGCCAGGCATCCGAAACAGGCAGGAGTCGATGAATACGCCAGAGCACTTCTTCAACTCGGCCCGGACCACCCGCCGGGCCCGTCGAAGGATCCTCTGGGCGCTGGTCGCGGCTTGCGCCCTCCTCGTCTTCCCCAACCCCCCGGCCGAAGCCGCCTACGAGGACGACGGCATCTACCCGCTGATCTTCCCGGTCCAGGGAGACCACTACTACAGCGACACCTTCGGTGCGTGCCGTGACGGCTGCAAGCGGGCGCACGAGGGCACGGACATCATGACCTACGGCAAGAAGGGCGTGCCCGTGGTGGCCGCCGCGGCCGGCGAGGTCATCTGGATCTCCACCACCCAGTCCGAGTGTTGCTACCTCGGCATCAGGCACGCCGACGGCTGGGTCACCCGGTACATCCACCTCAACAACGACACGCAGCGGCCCGACGGGTCCTACACCGACGACGGGAAGGGCTGGGGCATCGCACCGGGCATCGAGAGAGGCACGCGGGTCGAGGCCGGCCAGCTGATCGGCTGGGTCGGCGACTCCGGCAACGCCGAGAACGTCGCCCCGCACCTCCACTTCGAGCTGCGCAGGCCGGACGGCTCCAACTACGGTCACGGCACCGCGGTCAACGCCTATCGGTCACTCCGTGCCGCCCTTCCGGCGCTCCCGGGAGATCCGCCCTGCGAGCCGGGGGAGCGATGCGACACCGTCGGCGTCCACTTTGCCGGCGGCGAGTTCAAGATCTGGCCGAAGATCGAGTGGGGCGCATCCACGACCTCGTTCATCTATGGCCGTGCCGGTGACATCGCCATCTCCGGCGACTGGGATGGCGACGGGGTCGAGACCGTGGGTCTGTACCGCCAGTCCAACGGCTTCGTCTACCTGAAGAACTCCAACTCCGCGGGCAACGCCGACGTCACCTACTACTTCGGACGGTCGGGCGACATCCCCATCGTCGGCGACTTCGACGGCGACGGGGTCGACACCGTGTCCGTGTACCGCCCTTCGGAGGGCAAGTTCTTCATCAAGAACGACTTCGGGGACGGGTGGGCCGAGAAGGAGTTCGTCTTCGGCCGGCCCGGTGACAAGCCGTTCGTGGGCACCTTCGACGGCGACGGTGTCGACGGCATCGGCCTGCACCGCGAGTCGGTCGGCCTCGTCTACTTCCGCAACACCCTCTCCGCCGGGCCCGCGGAGGCGGAATTCATCTACGGCCGTCCCGGGGACGTGCTGATCGCGGGCGACTGGGACGGTGACGGCATCGACACCGTCGGCGTGTACCGCCCGTCGACCGGCATGTTCTACATCCGCAACTCGAACACGCCGGGCAACGCCCACTACCAGATCTGGGTGGGGAACCCGGCTGAGGTCCTCTCCTTCCGTCTCGAGGATTGACCGTGGCCCGGACAGCCTCCGCAGTCAGTCGTCTGACCGGAGGCTGTCCCGCGGCTTCCCATAGGATCGAGGTATGAGAGCGTCGATCCTCCGGCGTGCCGTCCTCGCGGGGATGATCGCGCTGCTGGCCGTGCCGGCGGCGGCACTGGCAGGCGAGCCGGGGGAGGGGGCCGACACGCCGGACGGCGGGCCCGGGGGCAGGTATGTCGAGGACCACGTGGTGGTCCGGATGAGCCGGGGGGCCTCCATCCAGGCGCTGGAGGCCGACGCGGAGGTCTGAGCCGGCCCCCAGGGAACGAAGCCCACCTTCGACGACGGGAAAACGGTCCCCGGGCCAAAGGGAGAAACACGCACCAGATTCG
>QGUS01000145.1 GCA_003242515.1 Actinomycetota bacterium | reverse complement strand
GAGTAGGAGGTGGCGCTGGCTGAGGGGATGCCCGAAGCGCGGGCCATCCTCGCCATCCGCGACCGCCCCAACTACCTGTTCATGGACGCGGAGCTCTGGGGAGGGGTCCTCCGCATCCTCTTCGACCGCTTCGTCCTCGGTGACCCGGCGTGGGAGGGCCTCGCCTTCCGGCTCTGGGCGATGCGGGTCCTCTGCTACACGACGACCGTGGCCACACGGGGATACGACGCCGCCATGGAGTACCTGGAAGGGACGATCCGGGATTACGAGACCCGGCCCGCCTGAGGCTTACCATCTCGCCCCCATGAGCACCGCAGTCGTCATCCTCTTCGGCCTGCTCGGCGGCCTCGCCGGGGCCATCCAGTCTCAGGCCCTCGGCTTCATGGAGGGCAAGGTGGGAACGCTCGCCTCCACCTTCGTCACCTACGGCCTGGGAGGCGCCGCGGTCGGCCTCGTCATGGTGGCCCTCGGCGGCGACAGGTGGTCGGAGCTGCGGTCGCTCCCCTGGTGGGTTTACACCGCCGGGATCCTCGGCCTGTTCGTGGTCGCCACCCTCGGGATGACCACCGCCCGGCTCGGGCTGGGCGCGGGGCTGACGCTCTTCACCAGCGCCAACCTGGTGATCGCCGCGGTCATCGACCACTTCGGGTGGCTCTCCGCCGAGGTGAGGTCGCTCGACGTCCGCAGGGCGGCGGGCATCCTCCTGGTGGCGCTCGGCACGTGGCTCGTGGTCGGCGGGACCACCCCGTCGGCTACCAACTGAGCCGACCCCGGCATGCCCCCGGCCGGCAGCGGGTAGATCCCGGGCCGAGACCGAGGAGGTCACATGCCGAAGGACCGGCCCACCATCGAAGACGACGAGCGCTACGAGGCCCTGCGGGAACAGGGGATGAGCAAGCGCAAGGCCGCCCGGATCGCCAACACCGACGCCACCGTCGCCGGGAGGCGCGGCGGCAAGGCGAAGCCCTACGAGGACTGGACCAAGGAGGAGCTCTACGCCAAGGCCCGCAAGGTCGGGATCGAGGGGCGCTCCTCGATGAACAAGGGCGAGCTCATCGCCGCACTCCGGCAGGGCTGACGGTTTCACTCTCCGCGGTCACGGGTAGTGATCGTCGTGAGTTCGAGTGAATCCGTCCCCCATGCACCCCACCAGGTGATCGCCGTGCTCGACGATCCCGCCGAGGCGCAGGCCATCATCGCCGACCTGGAGGACCGGGGGATACCCCCGCAGGCGATCTCCCTGATCGACCCTGCTTCCACCATCGACGCTTCGACCGACGGTGCGATCGCCCCGACCGTCATGTTCGGGATGATCGCGGGCCTCCTCGCCGGCGGGATCCTCGGCCTGGCCGCCGACGCATGGATGGCCATGGACCTGAGCCGGCCGCTGGCCGTCACCCTGGGTGGTGTCGCAGGCGCTTCCATCGGGACCGTCGCCGGCGGGCTGCGGGCCAGGCTGGGCTCATCCTCCCGGGAGCGGCGCGAGACCCCCCTCGCCGTGGGCGTGCACCATCCCGACCCGACCGTCGTCGACTCGGCGGAGGACGTCATGGCCGCGCACCGGCCGATCCGCCTCCACCGTCAGGACCGCTGAGCCCTCACGGTCGCGTAGAGCATCCGCGCACCGATCACCAGCACGAACACCCCAAACAGCCGGGACAGGTTCGCCCCCGACAGCCGCAGGGCCAGGCTCGCCCCGATCGGAGAGCAGACCACCCCGGCTACCGCCATCACGGCGGCGTCGATGAGGCGCACCCTCCCGTGCTTGAGGTTGACGCGCGTCCCGGCCAGGGCCGTGAAGCCGATGGCGAGCAGGGAGGTCCCCTCGGCCGAGTGCTGGCTCATCCCGAGGAAGAACACCATGGCCGGGACCATCACCACGCCGCCGCCGATCCCCGCCAGACCCGAGGCGATGCCGGCCACCATGCCGATCAGCAGGCCGATCAGGACGGCCAGAGGCCGCTGCGGCTGCATGCCGACCGAGGGCTCCCCGCCGATGGCCAGGGTGATGCCGGCGACGATGAGGATCACGATGAAGATCACCCGGAGTGTGCGGGCGGGGATGCGGTTCATCCAGTTGGCCCCGAGCGTGGAGCCGATCATGCCGCCCGCCCCGAGCACGAGGCCTGCGACCGGGTCCACCTCACCCCCGATCCCGAACCGGACCACTGCGGCGATCGAGATGAGGATGATGGCGGCGAGCGAGGTGGCGTGGGAGCGGTGCTGGTCGAACCGGGCGAGGCCCGCGAGCAGCGGGACCATGATGAACCCGCCGCCGACGCCGAAGAAGCCGCTGAACAGCCCGGCGATGGCGCCGATGAGCAGAAGCTTCCACATGGAAGCACCCAGGCGGCTCTCTCCAGATCCGGTCAAGACGCCGCCAGCCTAGAGGCCCGGCGGGAAGCCCTTGTCATCTCCCTCCCCGAAGGCGTAGGTTCGCCGAGGTACCGATGACCGAGAGCACCGCACCACCCATCGTCACCGCCGACCGGCCGCTCCGGGGCGTGGGCCGCTGGCTGCGGCTGGTCGCCCTGTTCGGCTTCGTCCTTCCCTTCATGACGGTGTCCTGCATGGGCCAGGAGGTCGTGAAGCCGACGGGGATCGAGCTGGCGTTCGGCCTGGAGAGCGAGATCGCCCCCGAGTTCGCCGAGCTCGGGGAGATGCCCGATGGCGACCGCCAGGTGGAGTCGGAGGTGCTCGCCGGCCTGGTCGTGCTCGTCGCCGCGGTCGTCGCCGGGTTCGCCGGGGCGCGCCGGCTGGCCACCGTCCTGGGGGTGGGCGCCGGCGCGGTCCTCCTCTACTGGTGGAGCCAGACCACCTCCGACCTCCCCCGCGAAGCAGCCTTCCTCCTCGACGTCTCGGTGGGGCTGGGCCTGTGGATCGTCTGGCTGCTCATACTGGCGGCGACCACCATCGACATCGTCGACTACATGGGCGCGAGACGGGAGACACCGGCATGAAGGTGTGGACTATCGGCTTCACCAGGAAAGGAGCCGCCGAGTTCTTCGGCGCGCTCCGGGACGCCGGGATCAGACGGGTGCTCGACATCCGCCTCCAGAACACGAGCCAGCTGGCCGGGTTCACCAAGAAGGACGACCTGGAATGGTTCCTCGCCGAGTTGATGGGGGCCGGGTACGTCCACGAGCCGCTGCTCGCGCCCGACGAGGAGGCCTTCAGGCAGTACCGGGCGGGGGAGATCGACTGGAAGGGTTTCCGCAAGGCCTACATGAAGACGGCGGCCGAGCGGCAGATCGAGACGGCCATCGACTGGCCGAAGCTCCTCCGCAAGCGCACGGTCCTCCTGTGCTCCGAGCCCGACGCCGAGCACTGCCACCGCCGCTTCATCGTCGACTACCTGGCGGCGAAGGGCCTCGACCTCGAGGTGGTGGACCTGTGATCGCCGTCACCGTCGACACGGTCGTGTTCGTGCCGCGACCCGCCGGCGTCTCGGTCCTCCTCGTGGAGCGCCGCTTCCCGCCCTACCAGGGGGCGTGGGCGCTGCCCGGCGGATTCGTCGAAGAGGGCGAGGACCTGCCCGAAGCTGCGGCCCGGGAGCTGGCAGAGGAGACCGGGATCACGGGGCTGGACCTCCGCCAGCTCGGGGCGTACGGGACGCCGGGACGCGACCCGAGGGGCCACACGGTGTCGATCGTCTACTGGGCTATCGCCGACCCGTCGATCGCTCCCGAAGCGGGTGACGATGCGGCGAAGGCGTCACTGGTCCCGGTGGACGAAGCCCTGGCCGATCCCGGCCGGATGGCCTTCGACCACCACCGGATCCTCTCCGACGCCTACGCCGCCTGGACTCAGAACAGGAACGAAGCCAGCGCCCGGTAGCCGGCGAGCGGGTCCTGGCCCAGCACCTGGACGCACACGTGGTCGGCTCCGGCCCCTATGTGCCGGCTCAGGGCGGCGGCCACGGCGGCGGGGTGGCCGGTGAGCACCAGTGCCTCGATCAGCCTCTCGCTCCCCTCCAGGTCCGACTGGTCCCATCCCTCCCGCAGGAGGTTGGCGCGGTAGTTCCGGAGACGCAGGTACCGCTCCACGTTGGGGCGGGCCAGCCGCTCCCACTCCTCCCGGTCGAGGACGACCTTGTGCTCCGGGGCGAGGAAGGAGCCCGGCCCCATCACCTCTCGGGCCATCTTCGTGTGCGCCGGCGTCGTCAGGTAGGGGTGGGCGCCGTAGGTCCGCGTGGCCGCCAGCTTCAGAGCCCTGGGACCGAGGGCGGCCAGGATGATCCGGTCGGAGGGGACACCCTCCGCCTCCACGCGGTCGAGGTACTCGACCATGGTTTCGTAGGGGTTGCGGTACTCGGCGGTGGCCTCGGGGTGGCCGATGCCGAGGCCCAGGTAGAACCGGCCGGGGTGCCGCTCCTCGATCCGGTGATAGGAGCGCGCGACCTCCGCGGGGTCGGCCCTCCACATGTTCACGATGCCCGTCGCCACCGGGACGCGGCTGGTGGCCGCGATCAGGGCCTCGACGGCCTCGAGGTCTGCGGACGGCGAACCGCCCGCCCAGATCGCGCCGTAGCCCATGTCCTCGACGGCCGCGGCGTCTTCAGGAGTCCAGTCACCGATGCGGCGCCATGCGCCGTACTTTCCGAACGTCACGCGGCCGAGGCTACCGCCGTCCGTCGAGAACCTTCCAGGCCCCCGGGAGGAGCACGCCCGCGGCGACCGCCTTGACCAGGTCTCCCATCACGAAGGGCGCCACGCCCCTGGCGATGGCGTCCCCGGGGGTCATCCCCGTGGACGCCATCAGCCCCGTGACACCGAAGACGTAGATGACCGCGGAACCGGCGAGGAACGCCAGGGCCATGGAGCCGAAACGGCGGTCGTGCCCGCGCTCGGCGGCCCGGCCGGTCAGGGCCCCGGCGGAAGCGAACCCGCAGGTGTGGCCGCCCCGGGCCCCGGGCAGGGCCCCCCAGC
>QGUS01000144.1 GCA_003242515.1 Actinomycetota bacterium | reverse complement strand
CGGCCGGGATCTCGCCGGCAGGATGATCACCGTCCAGGTCTCGCCCGACGACTGCACCGGCTGCGGTGTCTGCGTCGACGTCTGCCCGGCGGTCGGGAGCGACGGGGTCAAGGCCCTCGACCTCCGAGACGTCCTGCCCCGCAGGGAGCAGGAGCGGAGGAACTGGGAGTTCTTCATCGGGATCCCGCCTATGGGCCGCACCGAGGTGAAGCTGGCGACCATCAAGGGCAGCCAGATGGTCGACCCTCTGTTCGAGTTCTCGGGCGCCTGCTCCGGATGCGGCGAGACCCCGTACCTGAAGCTGATCAGCCAGATGTTCGGCGACCGGATCGTGATCGCCAACGCAACCGGCTGCTCCTCGATCTACGGCGGCAACCTGCCCACCACCCCGTGGACCACCGACCGTGACGGGCGGGGTCCCGCCTGGGCGAACTCCCTGTTCGAGGACAACGCCGAGTTCGGGCTGGGCATGAGGCTCGCCCTGGACAAGGCCGGGGAGGAGGCCCGGATGCTGGTGCTGGCGCTGCTGCCGCAGCTCGGCCAGCTGGCCATCGACATCCTCGAGGCCGACCAGTCCGACGTCGCCGGCGTGGAGGCCCAGCGGGAGCGGGTGGCGGAGCTGAAGGAGCGGCTCGCCGGCATCGACGACGTGCTCGCCCGGCGACTCGAATCCGTCATCGACGGGCTGATCCGGACCGACGTCTGGATCGTCGGCGGAGACGGCTGGGCCTACGACATCGGGTACGGCGGTCTGGACCACGTGCTTGCCTCCGGCCGCAACGTGAACATCCTCGTCCTCGACAGCCAGGTGTACTCCAACACCGGCGGCCAGGCCTCCAAGGCCACGCCGAGGGCGGCCGTGGCGAAGTTCGCCTCCGGCGGCAAGCCCACCGCCCGCAAGGACCTGGGCCGCATGGCCATGGCCTACGGGAACGTCTACGTGGCCCAGGTGGCCATGGGGTCGAACATGACCCACACGGTGAAGGCCTTCGCCGAGGCGGCCGCATACCCGGGTGTGTCCCTGGTCATCGCCTACAGCCCGTGCATCGCCCACGGGATCGAGATGGCCACCCAGATGAGCCACCAGAAGAAGGCCGCCGAGTCCGGGTTCTGGCCGCTCTATCGCTTCGACCCGACCCGGGCCGCGCAGGGCAAGCCGCCCCTGGTCCTGGACAGCCGGGAGCCGAGCGTCCCGCTCGAGGAGTTCATCGGCAGCGAGGGCCGCTACAAGATGCTCACCCGGGCCAACCCGGAAGGCGCGGAGGAGCTACTCGAGCTGGCGAAAGAGGACGCGAAGGACCGCTGGAGGTTCCTCGAGGAGATGGCCGGCGCGGGCGCCTGACCGGCGATCCTTGAATTCGCGTCCCCGAGTCGTGATGCTGTGGGGCGTTGCAGACGCTCAGGCCCGACAGCGACACGGCCCGCGAGACATATGTCCTCGACACCTGCGTCCTGCTCGCCGACCCGAAGGCCCCCCTCCGCTTCGAGGAGCATGACGTCGTCCTCCCCCTGGTCGTGGTGGAGGAGCTGGACAAGAAGAAGGGCCGGCTCGACGAGGTCGGCGCCAACGCCAGGTCCGCCATCCGCCTGCTCGAGGAGCTCGGCGCCTCACGCCCGGGCGGCCTGCGCGACCCTGTCCCGCTGCCGTCGGGCGGGAGCATCCGGATCGAGCTGAACGGAGTCACCTCCGACCGGCTGCCCCCGGTGCTCGACCCCCACACGCCGGACCACCGTATCCTCGCCACCTGTCTAAACCTCGGCGGCACCCTGGTCACCAAGGACGCCTCGCTGCGCATCGAGAGTGCCCAGCTCGGGGTGTCGGTGCAGGACTACAAGGCCGTCACCGCCCCGACCCGGGAGGACCGGACCGGGATCGTCGAGGTCCAGACTGACCCCGAGACCATCGACCGGCTGTTCGACGAGGGGAAGATCACGTTCGACGGCGTCGACGCGGTGGTCAACGAGTTCCTGGTGCTCCGCTCCGGCGTCTCGCGCTCGGCCCTGGCCCGGGTGATCCAGGCGGGGGAGGAGATGGTCATCGAGCGGGTGCCCACCCACGTGCGGGCGTTCGGCGTCGAGCCCAAGAACCTCGCGCAGACCGTCACCCTGCACCAGCTGCTCGACCCGTCCATCCCGGCCGTCTCCCTGATGGGCATGGCGGGCACGGGCAAGACCTTCCTCGCCCTCGCCGCCGCACTGGAGATGGTGGTGGAGCAGCGCCGCTATCGGAGGGTCTCCGTCTACCGGCCGCTGGTCGCCGTCGGCCGCCAGGAGGTCGGGTTCCTCCCCGGTGACCTGGGGGAGAAGCTGGCGCCCTGGATGGCCGCGGTGCACGACAACCTCTACGCCCTCTTCTCCGATGCCGGGCCAGACGGGGCGCGGGAGGCCGTGGACGAGCTGCTGGCCCGCGGCGAGCTGGAAATGGCGGCCGTCACCTATCTGCGGGGCCGCTCGATCACCGGCGAGGTCGTGATCATCGACGAGGCCCAGAACCTCGAGCTCCCCACCCTCAAGGTGATCCTCACCCGGGTGTCGGCGGACTCCAAGGTGATCTTCTGCGGCGACCTCTCACAGGTCGACAACCCCTACATATCGCCGTTCGGGGGCATGGCGGCCCTCATCGAGAAGTTCCGGGGCACGCCGCTGTTCGCCCACGTGACGCTACAGCGGTCCGTCCGCTCGCCGCTCGCCGAGATGGCGGCGACGGTCCTCTAGGACGACGCCAGCCGCTCCCGCCGGGCGGCCAGCAGCTCCAGCGCCCGTTCCAGCGTCATGGTCGACGGGTCGTCGCCCTTGCGCAGCGAGGCGTTCACCTCGCCGTCGGTGACGTACGGGCCGAAGCGGCCGTTCCGGACGCTGATCTTCTTCTTCGTGTTCGGGTCCTCGCCCAGCTCGGCCAGCACCGTCTGGCGGGCCTGGCCGCGGCGGCGCGGCGGCGCGGCCAGCAGCTCAAGGGCCTCCTCGACGGTGATGGTGAAGAGCTGCTCCTCGCTCTCCAGGCTGCGGCGGTCCTCGCCCCGCTGGATGTAGGGCCCGTAGCGGCCGTTGAGGGCGAGGATCTCCACGCCGTTCTCGTCGTGGCCGACGACCCGGGGGAGGGAGAGCAGCTTGAGGGCGTCGTCCAGGCTCATCTCGTCGAGGGTCATACCGCGGAGCAGCGATGCCCGCTTCGGCTTCTCCTTAGACCCCTCCTCCTGTTCGCCGAGCTGGACGTACGGGCCGAAGCGCCCGGTCATTCCGTAGACGGTCAGGCCGGTGTCCGGGTCGGTGCCGAAGATCTTCGCCCCGGCGTTCTGGGTCTCGATCAGCTGGACCGCCTTCTCGACCGTCAACTCGTCAGGCGGCAGGTCCTCGGGGATGGACGCCCGCTCCTCGCCGCGCTCCACGTACGGGCCGTAGCGGCCGACCCGGGCCACGATGTCGTTGCCTTCGGGGTCGTGGCCGATGTGGATCGTCCCCACCTCGCGCGGGTCGATCTCGTCGAGGCGCCTGGCCACGACCTCCCGCAGGCCCTCGTCGCCGAAGTAGAAGGCGGAGAGCCACGGGACGGCCTCCTGCTCCCCGGCGGCGATGGCGTCGAGGTCGGCCTCCATGGCCGCCGTGAAGTCGTAGTCGACGAGCTTCGGGAAGTGCTTCTCGAGCAGGGTGACCACGGCGAACGCCGTGAAGGACGGGACCAGCGCGTTGCCCTTCCTGAAGACGTAGCCCCGGTCCTGGATGGTCGTCATGATCGAGGCGTAGGTCGACGGCCGGCCCACGCCGAGCTCCTCCAGCCGCTGCACCAGCGACGCCTCGGTGTACCGGGCGGGCGGCTTGGTGACGTGGCCCGCCGGCTCGAGCCGCTGCACGGCCAGGGCGGTGCCCTCATCCAGCGGCGGCAGGACCGTCTCGTCGTCCTCGGACTCGTCGCCCTCCTCCGTGCCCTGCACGTAGACGGCGAGGAAACCGGGGAAGGTGATGGTGCGGCCCGAGGCACCCCAGACCGTGTCGCGGCCGTCGGAGGTGCGGGCGCCGAGGCGGACCGTCACGATGACGCCGGCGGCGTCGGCCATCTGGGAGGCGACGGTGCGCCGCCAGATCAGCTCGTAGAGCTTCGCCTCGTCGGCGCCGACCTCGCGGGCCACCTCCTCCGGGGTGCGCCAGACGTCGCCCGCCGGGCGGATCGCCTCGTGCGCCTCCTGGGCGCCCTTCACCTTGGAGGCGTAGCGGCGTGGCGCCGGCGACAGGTACTGCTCGCCGTAGAGCTTGGCCACGGCGGCACGGGCCGCGGAGACCGCCTGATCGGAGAGGTTGACCGAGTCCGTCCGCATGTAGGTGATGTAGCCGTTCTCGTAGAGACGCTGGGCCACCGACATGGTCCGGCTCGACGAGAAGCGAAGCTTGCGTCCGGCCTCCTGCTGCAGCGTGGACGTGCGGAACGGGGGCTGCGGGCTCCGCTTGTAAGGCTTGGAGGTGACCGACCGGACCTCGAAGCCGGCGCCGTCCAGGGCCCGCACCAGGTCCTCCGCCCGGTCGCGGTCGAGGACGACCACGCCCTCCCTGGCACGGCCCTGCTCGTCGAAGTCGCGCCCGGTGGCGACCCGGGCGTCGTCGACGGAGATCAGCTCGGCCGGGAAGGTCCGGTCGAGGTCGTCGGCCCGGGCGAAGACACCCTCGATGCCCCAGTAGTCGGCGGCGACGAAGCGCATCCGCTCCCGTTCCCGCTCCACGACGATGCGCACCGCGACGCTCTGGACGCGTCCGGCGGAGAGCTTGGGCTGCACCTTCCTCCACAGGACGGGGGAGACCTCGTAGCCGTAGAGCCGGTCGAGGATGCGGCGGGCCTCCTCGGCGTCGACCGCGACGGCGTCGAGGTGTCGGGGGGTGGCGACAGGCTCTTCGATGGCGGGTCCGGGGGGCTCTTGCGAGACCAAGCGCGGCGCCGGCCCCCTGGGCTTGCGC
>QGUS01000143.1 GCA_003242515.1 Actinomycetota bacterium | reverse complement strand
ACCCAGACGGATGGCTTCTATCGCGGCCTGGGTGCGGTCGCTCACCGCGAGCTTCTGGAAGATGCTGGCCAGGTGGTTCTTGACCGTCTTCTGCGAGATGTAGAGGCGCTCCGCCAGCTCCTCGGTGGCCGAGACGCCGAGGGCGAGCTGCTGCAGGATCTCCCGCTCCCGGGCCGTCAGCGAGGCGGCGCCCGGGTCGAGCTGGGCCTCGCGGAAGGTCTCCAGCAGGTCGTCACGCTCCTCGTCGGTGAGGCCCATGAGGTCGTGTCCACGGGCGACGGCCCTGATCGCTGCTGCGAGGGTCTGGAGCGGCACTGCCTTGGAGAAGAAGCCCCGGGCTCCGGCCGCCTTTGCCCGCTCCTTCTGCTCCTCGTTGGCGTGCATCGAGACCACGATGGCCCGGCTCTTGGTCCCGATCTCGCGGATGGCGTCGATGCCGTCGCCGCCGGGCATCTCGATGTCCACGACGCACACCTCCGCCGGCTGCGTGCCGAGCAGTTCCCTCAGTTCGGGGCCCGAAGCGGCGATGCCCACGACGCGGGCGTCGGGGAGCCCGTTGAGTGCCTGGCTCAGCCCATCGGCGAAGAGCTGATGGTCGTCTGCGATCATCACACGGATCATCTGTTGCCCCATTCGACGGTGACGGTCGTCCCCGTTCCGATCTCGGAGTCGAACTTGATGCTGGCGCCGATCCGGGCGGCCCGTTCCCTCATCCCGATGAGACCGTAGTGGCCCTCGGGCTCGTGGTCGGGGTCGAACCCGACGCCGTCATCCACGACAGAGCATCGGCCGAACATGCGGTCCACTTGACCGGTAACGACGATCTTCTCCGCACCGCTGTGCACCCTGGCGTTGCGCACCGCTTCGACGATGATCGCCGTCAGGTCGGCGATGACCGCCGGTCGGGGCGGGCGTCGCTCGATGAGGTCGATGACCACTGGGGGAGGCCCGTCGAAGTCCCCGAAAGCCTGGGTGAGCCGGGCAGTGAGGGTCGGCCCGGGCTCGGATCTCAGGTCGGCCACGGTGGCCCGGACGTCCTCGACCAGCTTGGTCACGTTGGAGCGGAGCACCTGGACGTCCCGGGCGAGGTCCTGGTCGGACGAGCGCTGCATCGCCAGGAGGTCCAGGGCGAGTCCCAATGAAGCCAGCGCCGGGCCGATCTCGTCGTGGAGGTCGCGAGCCAGGCGGACCCGCTCCTCGTTGACCGCAGTCCCCACGATCTCCTGGAGCAGCTGGTGGTTGGCGAACGCCACGCTCACCGGGTGGATGACCTGCCGGACCTCCTCGAGCTCCTCTTCGCCGAGGGCCACCGGGGTGGTCAGCTCCAGGGCCCCCACGGTGGCGTCCCTGGTGGCCAGCGGGAGCTCATAGGTGTGACCGTGATCCTCCGGGATGCCGCGTGCCGCCAGGACCACGGGCCCCGACTCGTTGTTGACGATGAGGCGTCCGGCCGCCCCGGGGAACCGCCCCAGGATGCGGTCCAGGGTGTCGGCCGCCACCGCCACCGCGTTGAGGCGGCCCGCGGACGATGCCTCGGAGAGGTCGACGAGGGCGTTGTGGATCTGCTCCAGGCGCTCCAGCTGCTCGGTGGCGCTCTGCTTCTCGCTGGCGAGGGTCGCCACCTCGGTCTGCATCTCCTCGAAGAGGCGGCGGACCACCCCGATCAGGAGCACGAAGGCGATGTAGAGGGCTAATGCCGGCAGTGCCTCGAAAGAGTCGAAGCCCTGGGCGAGCGTGACACCGGTCAACAGCGCCGACGCCACGGTGCAGACGAGCAGACCGGTGCGGAACCCGCCCATGAGGGCGGCGAGAGTGGGTGCGCCCGCGGTGAGCAGCACGTACGGGCTCGTGGGGCCCCCGCTCAGAACGAGGATGATCGCCCCGAGGATCGTGGCGGCGAGGGTGATCCTCTCCGTCCCGAAGCGCTGCCGGTAGTGCTGGATCTCGAAGGCGCCGCCTCCGACCACATAGATCGCGGCGAGGGTCAGGGTGATCCAGAAGAGGGGAGAGCCGTTGGCGTCCGACGCATGGCCGACCACGCCAACGACGAGCGCGACCCAGAGACCGACGATGACCGTCCTGTGGACCCGGGCTTCCCAGGGGGCTGGAGCCGACACTCCGAGAGGCTACCGTGACCACCCGTGAGCAGGGTGGTTTGGCAGCTCAGCGGTGGCATCGGCTCGGGCAAGAGCACCGTGCGTCGGCTGCTCGAAGAGGAGGGGGTCGCGGCCATAGACGCGGACTCGGTGGGCCACGACGTCCTCGCCCCGGATGGCCCTGCATTCGCGGAGGTGGCCGAGCGCTGGCCCGGGGTCGTTCGTGACGGGCGGATCGACAGGAGGGCCCTGGCCGCCAGGGTCTTCGCCGACCCGGCGGAGCTGGCCGGGCTGGAGGCGATCACCCACCCCCACATCTTCGCCAGGATCACCCGGATGATCGACGAGGCGGAGGGGGTGGTCGTCGTGGAGATCCCCCTCCTCGACCCGCCGGCGTTCGCCGGCATACCCAAGCTGATCGTGGACTGTCCCGACCCGCTCCGGCTGGAGCGCCTGATCGAACGGGGCATGCCGGAGCAGGACGCCCGGGCCCGCATGGCGGTCCAGCCGTCCCGCGCCGCCTGGCTGGCGAAGGCCGACCTCGTCGTCCCCAACGACGGTGACCTGGACGGGCTTCGGGAGGCGGTGCGGATGGTGGCGCCCCTGCTCCGCGGTCGGAAATGACGGCATCGGCCGTCCCGACCTGACAGACTTGCGGCGATGAGCTTCGAGACCCTGCTCTCCCGACTCGAGGAGCTCTCCGGACGCCCGGTCGAGAGCGTCATGGTCGACGTCGACGACTTCGAGCACTTCAAGACGCTGTACGTCGACGACCGGCCCATGATCGACGACGCCAAGCGCTTCGAGTACTACGTCAGCTACAAGTACCTGGGGATCGGCCGCGGCGACGTGTACATCGACATCGCCGCCCAGGACTGCCCGTTTGCCTTCTTCGTCGCCGACCACTTCGGCGCCACCGGCTACCGGCAGGACCTCTACTACCTGGAGAAGGGCGTGCACGGGAACGACATCGGCGGGAACGCGGCGGAGATCCCGCTGCCGGACGGATCCGTCACGCACCTGGCCCTCCACAACTCCTTCGAGCACTTCGAGGGGCGCAACGACTCCCGGTTCGTCAAGGAGGCGCAGCGGCTGCTCGCGGTGGGCGGGAAGCTCCTGATCGTCCCCCTCTTCATCGGGATGGAGTACTCGATCACCCGCAACGACGGCTGGGTCGACGATGAAGGGAAGAAGCACCTGTGGGGGAAGGGGGCGCGGTTCGCCCGCTGGTACGACCCCGATCACTTCCGGAAGCGTGTGCTCCGCAAGGCGCCGAAGCTCGAGCCGCGCTTCTTCTTCGTGGAGAACGCCGGGAAGATCCACCGCCACATCTACCCGGTCTTCGTGATCCTCGAGCGGGTGGCCTGACCCCGGCTTCTTGTCGGGGCCCGCCGGTACTCTTCGCAGGGTGCCCCGCTTCGAGGTCGTCTCCGATTTCGCTCCCGCCGGCGACCAGCCCAAGGCGATCGCCCAGCTGGCCGAGGGAGTGCTGCGCGGGGACAAGTTCCAGACGCTCCTCGGCATCACGGGCTCGGGCAAGTCGGCCACAATCGCCTGGGTGATCGAGAAGATCCAGAAGCCGACCCTGGTCCTCGCCCCGAACAAGGCCCTCGCCGCCCAGCTGGCCAACGAGTTCCGCCAGTTCTTCCCGAAGAACCGGGTCGAGTACTTCGTCTCCTACTACGACTACTACCAGCCGGAGGCGTACGTCCCCTCCACGGACACCTACATCGAGAAGGACGCCACGATCAACGACGAGATCGACCGGCTCCGCCACTCGGCCACGGCGGCCCTGCTCACCCGGAAGGACGTGATCATCGTCGCCTCGGTGTCGGCCATCTACGGCCTGGGCTCGCCGGAGCAGTACGAGGGGCAGCTGCTCCGTCTCGTGCAGGGCGTCGAGTACCCGCTCCAGGACGCCGTGAAGCGCCTGGTCGACATCCAGTACGAGCGCAACGAGGTGAACCTGATCCGCGGGAAGTTCCGGGTCAAGGGCGACACGCTGGAGGTGTTCCCGTCATACGAGGAGACCATCGTCCGGGTCCAGTACTGGGGCGACGAGGTGGAGCGGATCGTCAAGCTCAACCCCGTCACCGGCGAGATGATCGAGGAGATGAGCGAGGTCTGGGTGCTCCCGGCCACCCACTACGTGACGGAGCGGGAGAGGATGCTGCGGGCCATCGCCTCGATCGAGGAGGAGCTGGAGCAGCGTCTCGCCGAGCTGGAGCGCAAGGGGAAGCTGCTCGAGGCGCAGCGGCTCCGGATGCGCACCAACTACGACCTGGAGATGATGCGGGAGGTCGGCTTCTGCTCGGGGATCGAGAACTACTCGCGCCACCTCGATGGCCGGGCGCCGGGGGAGCCGCCATATACGCTGCTCGACTACTTCCCCGACGACTATCTCACCGTCATCGACGAGTCCCACGTGACGATCCCCCAGATCGGCGGGCAGTACGAGGGCGACCGGTCCCGCAAGGAGGTCCTGGTCGAGCACGGCTTCCGGCTTCCGTCCGCCCTGGACAACCGGCCGCTCCGCTTCGACGAGTGGCTGTCCAAGACCAACCAGTGCATCTTCATGTCGGCCACACCCGGCGACTTCGAGATCGCCAACTCGACCCAGGTGGTGGAGCAGATCATCCGGCCGACCGGCCTGGTCGACCCCGAGGTGATGATCCGGCCCACGAAGGGGCAGATCGACGACCTGCTCAGCGAGATCCGGGAACGCGCCGCCAGGGACCAGCGGGTGCTGGTCACCACCCTCACCAAGAAGATGGCCGAGGACCTCACCGACTACCTCCTCGAGATGGGGGTCAGGGCCCGGTACATGCACTCCGGGATGAAAACTCGGGAGGGGGTCCAAACAATAGGTTGTTCTTTTAA
>QGUS01000142.1 GCA_003242515.1 Actinomycetota bacterium | reverse complement strand
TCGCCGGGTTGAGATCCCTCCGGGGACCCTGGTTCGCCCCCTTCCGGATGTTCTCCATCCTCTACATCGACATCTTCAGGCGGCTGCCGGCCCTGCTGCTGCTGCTGCTGCTCGGTCTCGGCGTACCCGCCCTCCAGCTCGAAGGCGTCCCCAACTCGAGCCTCTTCTGGGGCAGCGTCGCCCTCATCCTCAGCTACGTCGCCTACACCGCCGAGGTGTACCGGTCGGGCATCGAGGCGGTCCACGACTCGCAGCGGGCCGCGGCCAAGGCCCTGGGCCTGACGCAGTGGCAGACCCTCCGCCACGCCATCCTCCCCCAGGCGGTCCGGAACGTGGTCCCCGCGCTCCTCAACTTGGCAGTTGCACTGCAGAAGGACGTCGCCCTGCTCACCGTGATCGGAGTGCGTGAAGCGGTCCGCGAGGCCCGCATCTACACGGCGCAGACCTTCAACTACTCCAGCCTGATCGGGGCGGCCATCCTCTTCATGGTGGCCAGCATCCCCATGGCCCGTCTCGCCGACTGGGCCACCCGGCGTGACCAGGAGCGGCGTCTCCAGAGGACCATGTGATGAGACGCATCGAGGTCCGGAACCTGACCAAGTACTACGGGGAGCGGCTCGTCCTCCACGGCGTAAACATGGGCGTCGACGAGCACGAGGTGGTCGTCCTGATCGGCCCCTCGGGCTCCGGCAAGTCGACCCTGCTCCGCTGCATCAACCGGCTGGTGCCCTTCGACTACGGGGACATCCTCCTCGACGGCGTCTCGATCAGCGACCCCTCCCTCGGCGGCAACGAGCTGCCCAAGCGGGTCGGGATCGTCTTCCAGTCCTACAACCTCTTCCCCCATCTCAACGTCCTCGACAACGTCACCCTCGCCCCCCGCAGGGTCCACGGCGTGGACCGGGCCGAGGCCGAGGAGCGGGCCATGGACGTCCTGGGACGGTTCGCCGTCGCCGACCTGGCGAAGCAGTACCCGGACAAGCTGTCGTCGGGACAGCAGCAGCGCGTCGCCATCGCCCGCGCCCTGGTCACCGACCCCGAGGTGTTGCTCCTCGACGAGATCACGGCCGCCCTCGACCCCGAGATCGTCGGAGACGTGCTCTCGGTGATCCGGGAGCTGAAGGAGCAGGGCCTGACGATGGTGATCGTCACCCATGAGATGGGATTCGCCCGCGACGTGGCCGACCGCGTCTACTTCCTCGACCAGGCCCGGATCGTCGAGGAGGGGCCGCCGGAGCAGGTGTTCGGCCACCCCGAGCACCCACGGACCCGCCAGTTCCTGCAGCGGATCATCGAGGCCGGGCGGCTCTGAAAGGTCAACCGCCAGGCGGCGTGAACGAGCCGGCGAGGGCCACGTCGGAGATCCTGACCATGAACCGGGCGTCCGCTGCGTCGTAGGACAGGGTCACACCGCCGGGCGAGAGCAGGTCGGTCAGCGAGACCGTCTCCCAGACCTCGACCGAGGCGCCGGCCCCGCAGCTACCTCCGATCCCGGTTCCGCCGACGTTCACCCCGACCAGCACGGTGTCGCCCAGGGTGATCGGCCGGCCGCCGTGGTTGCGGACCTCCCTGTACGCCTCGTACGGCCCGAGGGAAGACGGACGTCACCCCGGCGTCGCGCCCGGCGCCCGGAACGGGACGGTCATGCCGTCGATGGTGACGTCCAGACGCTGCGCCTCGACGCCGTCGCCGAGACGGTCCAGGGTGACGGTCACCGAGTACTGGCGCACCCCGACGCCGCTCAGCTGGAGGTAGCCGTACCCGGGGTAGGTGGTGCGGGCGCCGCCGGCGATGGCCCGCAGGTCGAGCTCGTTCCCGTCCTCGTCGACCGCCATGAAGGACAGGCGATAGGGATGCCCGTAGCAGAGGTCCATCCAGAACAGGTCGTGGACCTCACGGTAGGTGTCGACGTCGATGGGCTCCGGCTCCGTGCTGCGGGGCTGGGGACCGACGTCCCAGCTCATGGTCACCGAGGTCGCATTGGAGACCTGGGCGGTGATCGTGGAGGTGAACGACCCGTCCACACAGATCCCTGACCACTGCTCCTTGATCGTTCCCGGGTTGGCCGACACCGACGCCACCACGGGGGCAGCCGGTGCGGTCGTGGTCGTGGTGGTGGCGGGGGTGGTCGTCGTGGTCGTCTGCGGACGGGTGGTAGTGGTCGGGCCCGCGGTGCTCGTGGTCGTCGCGGGGACCGTCGTTGTGGTCGTCTCCTCAGGGACCGTGGTCGTGGTCCCTTCGGGGAGGGTCGTGGTGGTCGACTCCTCCGGCACGAGCACCTCGAGACGGCGGACGTCGGTGGAGCACTCTGCCACGGGCGTGTCGAGCTCGGAGTCCGGATCGACGGCCTCCCGCTGGACCCACACCCGCCGCTCCAGCGCCGCGGGGTCCCTGACCTGGAGCCAGTTGCCGGAGGCGTCGACGCCGGTGACCAGGACCCGATCGCCATGGTGGAACTCCCCGGCCTCACCGGTGGCGGGGCACAGGTAGTACGGGAGGGACCCGCCCGTCACCGGGGCGGCGGTCCCGAACGGGAGGATCCCCGAGTAGCCGACCGCGACTCCGGCACCGACCGCGCTCACGGCAAGGGCGACCGCGACGACCCGGTTGATCAGGCGGATCCGCAGTCCCCGGGTCACCACCCGGGAGAGGACCTCGTCGCGCGGGCTGGGAGAGGGCCACTTATCGGACATCACCGGTCATCCCTCCCATCTCGACGCCCAACCTGCTCCTCATGGCGGCGAGGCCCCGGTGCAGGTGGGTCTTCACCGACCCCTCGGAGACACGAAGCACCTCGGCGGTCTCCGCCTCGGAGTGACCTGCCAGGTGCCGGAGCGCCAGCACCTCCCTCTGACGGCGGGGCAGCCGGGCCAGCTCCTGGGCGAGGGAGACGCGTGCCGCCACGTCCTCGTCCTCGCGCCCGGTCTCCTCGGGTGGTGTATCGGAGAAGCGGCTGCGGGCCCGGGCGGCGTCGAAGGCGAGGTTGGAGGCCACCCGGACCACCCACCCCTCACGCCAGGGCTGGTCGCCGATCTTGCCCCAGTGGGCAAAGGCCCGGGCGAGGGTCTCCACGGCCACGTCCTCGGCGGCGGTGGGGTTGCCCAGGGCACGGAGCGCGACGCGGAAGGCCGTGGCGTACAGGCCGTCGAAGGCCTCCTCGAAGCCGGTCGGGGTCCGCAAGTTCGCGCTCACAACTAGGAAACGGCCCTGACCGTCTCCGGGTTGACCTGGAACTTCGAGGGCGCAGCGTATCCGCCCGGACGTCGACTTCGTGTCAACGCGCCGGCCCACTCCACCGTCTCCCTGGTGTATGCCCGGCCCTTTCGGAAAAGCGACGCTCCCGGATACCGTCGGGATGGTCATGACGGAACAGGTCTACGACTCCCCCAGCCCCTGGGTCGCCGAGCACATCCGGGAGTACCTGGAGACCGGCGGCGAGAAGGGCCACGAGTGGAAGCCGGGTGTCCCCACCCTGCTGCTCACCACCCGCGGCCGGAAGACCGGGAAGCTCCGCCGCTCCGCCCTCATCTACGGGAAGATGGGCGACGCCTACGTGGTGGTCGCCTCCAAGGGCGGGGCTCCGGAGCACCCCATGTGGTACCTCAACCTGAAGGCCAACCCGGAGGTCGAGATCCAGGTCGGGCCGGAGGTGATGCGCGGGGTCGCCCGCGACGCCTCCGAAGACGAGCGTCCGCTCCTCTGGGAGCAGATGACATCGATCTGGCCGGCTTACGACGACTATCAAGTGAAGACCGACCGCCGGATCCCGATCGTCGTGATCGAACCGGCGTAGGCTGACGACACATCCGATCGGGGGTTCTCTCGTGAGACATCTGCGCAAGTTCTCTGCCCTGCTCGCCGTCATGGCCCTGCTCGCCGCATGCGGCGGCGGAGCATCCGGCGGCGACGACACCACCAGCACGACGGCCGTGACCGGTGGGGACGCCACCACCACGACCGCCGCCCAGACGACCACGACCCAGGCCCAGGCCACCACGACGGCTGGTGGCGACGACGGCGAGGCCTTCCTCGAGGCATGCCAGGGCGCCGGCCAGATGGGGGAGACCCTCGACAGCGCCGGCGGCAGCATGCCGGAGGAGATCGACTGGCTGGACGCGGCCCAGAAGATGAAGGACGCCGCCAGGTTCGCCCCGGCAGAGATCCGGGACGACTACGAGCTCGTGGCGGACGCCATGTCGAAGTACTTCGAGCTGATGGCGGAGATCGACTGGCAGCCGGGCCAGATGCCCACGGAGGACCAGATCAAGAAGATGGAAGAGGCCGCCAACGCCATGGGAGAGATCATGGACGACGACGAGCTCGAGGCGGCCATGGAGCGCATCACCGCCTGGTTCGAGGAGCACTGCGGCGGGGTGTGATCGGACCCACCGCTCGGTTCTTCGGGGCGGGGCCTTCGGGCCCCGCTCCTCTTTTCCGGACCACACCCGTCCGGGGCGTCCCGTAGGTTCGGGCAGATGAGCGGCGAGACCCTCCGGATCGTCCCCGCCAACGACGCGGCGTGCGATGACCTCCAGGTGGTCTTCGGCGAACGCGGGACGGGGAGCGTGTGCCAGTGCCAGCGGTACAAGCTGGAGCCAGGCGAGTCGTTCCGTTCGGTCCCGCGTGAGGAGCGGATGTTCCGGTTGTGGGACCAGACCGACTGCGGCAACCCCCGGCTCCAGTCACACCACCGGTCTGGTGGGGTACCTGGGCGCCGAGCCGGTGGCGTGGTGCGCCTTGGAGCCGCGCGGTGACTACCAGGGCCTGGTGCGGGTGTTCCGCGTGCCGTGGGAGGGCCGGGACGAAGACCGGTCCGACCCGACCGTGTGGGCCATCACCTGCCTGTTCACGAGGGCCGGGTACCGCAGGCGGGGGTTCAGCCGGCAGATGGCGGCCGCGGCGGTGGCACACGCCCGGAGCCGGGGGGCGCGCGCCGTCGAGGCATACCCCATCACCGTGAAGAACGTGATCGACGAGGAGCTGCACGTCGGGACGCCGGCGACGTTCGCCGCCGCGGGCCTGGTCGAGGTGTCCCGTCCGTCGAAGCGCCGGATGG
>QGUS01000141.1 GCA_003242515.1 Actinomycetota bacterium | reverse complement strand
TGGAGTTTTTATAGGGGCTGTGTCTGTGGGGGGTGTGTCCCCCCGGACCCCCCGCCCGGTCATGGCATAGCTCTTGGCTACTCCGTTGACCAGGACGAGCCGGTCCGGGTCGGCGCCGTTGGCGGCGATCGACGGGGCCGACTCCGGATGGAAGTAGGCGAGGCGCTGGTAGATCTCGTCGGAGATCACCCAGATGCGATTCTCGTTGGCCCACCTGGCGATCTCGGCGAGTTCCTCCTCGGAGTAGACGGCGCCGGTGGGGTTGCCGGGGGAGACGAGGATCAGGGCTTTCGTCCTGGAGGTCCTGGCGCGTTCCAGGTCCTCGGCCGTCACCTTGAACCCGGTCTCGGGCAGCGACGGGACGGGCACGGAGGTGCCGCCGGCCAGACCGATGGAGGCCGGGTAGGTGACCCAGTAGGGGGCGGGTACGAGGACCTCGTCACCCGGGTCGAACAGTGCGGCGCAGACGTCGAAGATCGCCTGCTTGGCGCCGTTGGTGACGATCACCTGGGATGGGTCCACCTCGATCCCCGAGTACACCCTGGTGGTCTCGGCGATGGCCTCACGCAGGGCGGGGAGGCCCGAGTTCTGCGTGTAGCGGTGGTTCGCCGGGTCGTGGAGGGCCCGGGAGGCGGCGGCTAGGATGTGCTCCGGGGTGGGGAAGTCGGGCTCGCCGGCCGCGAACGAGATGACCTCGCGGCCCTGGGCCCGCAGCTCGCGGGCCTTGGCGCTCATGGCGAGAGTGGCCGAGCCGGGCAGGCCGGCCAGACGTGCAGAGACCCGGTCCGTCAAAGGGATCAACCCTCTTCGCCGGCCGCTTCCTCGGCGGCGTCGGCAACCTCTGCGACGGCTTCCTCTGTGGCTTCGGCAGCGTCGCCCGCGGCCTCGGCGGCCGTGTCGGCGGCGTCGTCCGCGTCGTCCGCCTTGTCGATCACGGACTCCTTGACATCTTCGATCTTCTCCTTGACGGTCTCGACGACGTCACCGGCCGCTTCCTTGGCCTTCTCGACATACGGTGCGGCCTTCTCGGCCACGTCGGAGGCGACCTCCTTGGCCTTCTCGGCCACGTCGGACGCGGCCTCCTTGGCCTTCTCGACGTAGGGTGCGGCCTTCTCGGCCACGTCCTCGGCGACTTCCTTCGCCTTCCCGGCCGCCTCGGAGGCGGCCTCCTTGGCCTTCTCCACGTACGGTGCGGCCTTCTCCGCGGTCTCCTTGGCCTGGCCGAACCACTTCTTCAGGGTGTCCATGAAGCCCATCGCTGTCCTTTCTCCCGTGGCCGGAGCCTAATGCCGTCGCCGGCGGGCCTAGTACCGAAACCGGTCGACGACCCGGCCGTCCCCGTCGAGCAGGAGCGCCATGTCGCCGCCGTTGTTCCAGACGGGGCTGTCGCCCGGGCTCCACCCCCGGTCGGCGGAGGTGACGGTGATGCTCTCGCCGGGCGCGAGGACCGTCCCCTCGGGGAAGGTGAAGCGATGGACGGACGACTCGTCCCGGAGCATCCAGCCCGAGAGATCGACGGGGGAGCCGCCGTCGTTGCGGATGGTCACGGTCTCTCCATCGAGGGCGTCCTCGTCGGGGCCGGGCGGATTCGCGTCGACGCCGATGATCGACACGGGCGGGATCTCCCCGGTCGCCCCGCAGTCGCCCCACATGCCCAGACCGGCGTCCCGGGCCTCCTCTTCTGCGGACAGCAACTCGGACGGGACGCCGCCATCGGCCGTGGTGGCGATGGCGAGGCCGGAGGCCACGAGGTCGAGGTTCGCCCGGGTCGGGCTCTCGACGACGGCGAGGGTCCGGCCGAACTGGTCGGTCCCGGTGGGGACGATCCCGATCGTGGCGCCCTCGATGGCCTCCGCGAGGCGGTCCCGCGCCTCCTCGTAGGCGCACTCGCCCATGTCCGGGGCGTTGATCCCCTCGAGGCGGTAGCGGTCACCGCCCGCCTCGAAGGTGTCGCCGTCGATGACCCGGTCCACCCGGACCTGGACGGTGCCGGGGGTATGGCCCGTCGTGGTGGTGGGCGCCGCCGTCGGGGTGCACGCGGCCAGGATCACCAGGAGCGCGAGGCAGCGGAGGGGAGGCATCGGCGCCAGCCTAAGCCCGGTTGGGACCAGGCGCCCCCGGGTAGATTGCGGGGATGAGGCGTACCGGGCTCATCCTCCTCGTCGCGCTCGCGGTCACCGCCTGCTCCGCCGATCCGGACACGACGACCACGACCGTCCCCCCGGTCACCTCGGTCACCACGGCGCCGCCGGCTCCGACCAGCACCCCTCCGGCGACGGGGGCGACGACCAGCACCCCGCCCGCAGCCCCCCTGCAGTCCCTGGCCTACGAGGAGATCGCCCGTCTCGAGTTCCCGGTCCAGGTGGTCGCCCGGCCCGGCGCCGGCATCGCCTACGTCGTCCTCAAGGAGGGGCGGGTGATGGCCCTGGACCCGGAGGCCGGCACCGTCGCCGACGATCCCGTGATCGACATCTCCCGGAAGATCCGCAACCGGGGGGAGCAGGGTCTCCTCGCCATGGCGCTCCACCCCGAGGACGAGACCCGCTTCTACCTCCACTACTCGGGCGGGGACGGGCGGACCGTGGTGTCGGAGTTCGTGTTCGAAACGCCGACCTCGGCCGACCCCGGGTCGGAGCGTGGCCTCCTCGAGGTGCCCCAGCCCGCGTCCAACCACAACGGCGGGATGCTCGCCTTCGCCCCGGACGGCACGCTCATCCTCGGCCTCGGTGACGGCGGGGGGTCGGGTGACCGCTACCGGAACGGCCAGAACCCGGACACCCTGCTCGGAGGGCTGGTGGCCATCGACGTCGCCACGGGCGACGCCAGCCTCTACGCCATGGGGCTGCGCAACCCGTGGCGGTTTTGGATCGACGGAGACCTCATCTACATCGCCGACGTCGGTCAGAACCGCTACGAGGAGATCGACGTGGCGCGGCTGGAGCCCGGGCTCAACTTCGGCTGGCCGGTCATGGAGGGGATGCACTGCTACGCGTCGTCTTCCTGCCCGTCCGACGGGTTCGTCATGCCGGTCGTCGAGGTGGAGCACGGCGACGCCGGAACCTGCTCCATCACCGGTGGAGTGGTCTACCGGGGATCCGCGATCCCCGAGATCGACGGTCACTTCTTCTACTCCGACTTCTGCGCCGGCTACCTGCGCAGCTTCCGGTACGACGGCGGCCAGGCCGTCGACGCCACCGACTGGACGCCGCAGGTGGGGCGGGCGGACGGCGGTGTCAGCGGGTTCGGTGTCGACGGGGCGGGGGAGATGTACGTCACCACCGACCGGGCCCTCTACCGGGTCGTCGCCGTCAGGGGCTGATCCCGCTCACCGGGTCGGGGGATAATCTGGCGCCGATGGCTTCCGTCTTCACCAGGATCATCGAAGGGGAGCTGCCGGGCACCTTCGTCTGGAAGGACGACCGTGCGGTGGCGTTCCTCTCCATCGCGCCCCTCCGCCCCGGCCACGTGCTGGTCGTGCCGCGCGAGGAGGTCGACCACTGGCTCGACTGTCCCGCCGACCTCAGAGACCACATGATGGCCGTGGCGGCCGAGATCGGGCACGCCCTCCAGGACGTCTACGAGCCGGCCAAGGTCGGGCTGATGATCGCCGGGCTCGAGGTGCCGCACCTCCACATCCACCTCCTCCCGATCGACGACGTCCACGACATGGACTTCTCCAATGCGCGTCCCGCCGAGAGGGACGACCTCGAGTCCGAGGCGGCGCGCATCCGTGAGGCCCTCACGAAGCGGGGCGCGAAGGGCGTCAGCGCGTAGTGGGCGTCCTCTTCGGAGGGCTCACCTCCCTCCTCTATGGAGTCGGCGACTACGTCGGCGGCAGGGCCTCGCGCTCCGGCCCGGCTCCCGGCGTGGTTCTGATCGCCGGCGTCGTGGCCCTGCCCCTGATCGCCATCACCGCACTCGTCGTCGGCGGCGAGGCCACCGCCACCGATTGGAGCTACGGAGCGATCTCCGGATCGTGCGGGGCCATCGGCCTCGCCCTCCTCTTCGCCGGCCTGGCGCGGGGCCGGGCCGCCAGCGTGGCGCCCGTGGCAGCCGCGGTCGGGGCGGTGGTCCCCGTGGTCTCCGGGGTCGTCCTCGGGGAGCGGCCTTCGCTGCTGGCCTGGACGGGCGTCGCCCTGGCGATACCCGCGATCGTAATGTGCTCCTGGGGGCCCTCCACCACCGACACCGTCAAGGGTGGCGGCGCCTGGTACGGGGTGGTCGCCGGGATCCTGTTCGGCAGCTACACGGTGATCATCAGCCGGACCGGGGCGGCGTCCAACCTCCTCCCCCTGATACCCGCCCGCGGCGCCACGATCGTCGTGATGCTCGCCCTGGGGCTCGGCGGGGCGTGGAAGCTGCGGAAGGTCCGTGACATCCCGCTCGGCCTGGCGGCGGCGCACGGCCTCCTCGACGTGGCCGGAAACGTCGCCCTCCTGCTGGGCCTCCGCGTCGGCTCGCTGGTCTCGGTCTCCATGGCTGCGTCCGTGACACCCGCGGTGACCGTCGCCATCGCACGCTTCGTGGACCGGGAGCACCTGCGCCCGGTCCAGGTGGCCGGGGTGTTCCTCACCCTGGTCGCCCTGGCGCTGATCGCGGCGGGTTAACTTCCGCGGCGTTCCGCGGGTCTGACACCAGAGGAGGACGTCATGACCACAGCCGTCATCACCCATCGCATCGCCCGTTCCAGCCGTCTCGCCGCGGTCGCCCTCGTCGTCGCGGCCGCCGCCCTCACCGCGGTGGCCGCCCAGGGGCGCATCCATCTCGGCTTCACGCCCGTGCCGATCACCGGCCAGACCTTCGCGGTCCTGCTCACCGGCGCCGCCCTGGGCTGGAGGCTCGGCGCGGCCGGCCAGCTCCTCTACGTCGCCGCGGGGATCGCCGGCGCCCCCGTCTTCAGCGACGGGCGGTCCGGCTGGGAGGTCATGACCGGGGCCACGGGCGGCTACATCGTCGGGTTCGCTTTCGCCGCGGCCCTGATCGGCGGCGCGGCCGAGCGCGGGCACGACCGCCGTTTCGGCCCCATGGCCCTGGCGTTCTTGCCCGTTTCCGGGGTCTTTTACGTTTTCGTTT